>CBFGYQ010000411.1:0-2180 GCA_965652995.1 uncultured bacterium | reverse complement strand
TAGCACCATGATACTTCCTCCCTGAGGACCACCGGGGATTACAATATTTGTCATACTGTTACTCCTTCCTGCGAGCGAATTATTACCAAAATCCCCTATAAATCGAAACAGCCAGTTGGCTGATGGTCCACTTAATGTTATTTGCGAGGTATATGTAAATTTCATTACACCGGGAATAGCACCACCATTACATGTAGTGTTATTTACTTCCGCAGGACAAACAGGTGTAACCTCTACGCCCGGACCGGATAAAGTCAGATTGAGTTGTTGATAGAAAATGCCATTATCAAAGATTTGAACAAGAGGTGCTGAAGTCGCGAAATTAGGGAAAGCAGAACCTGCACAATCACCATATACATCAAGTGTAAGATTGTAAGTATTACCGCTTACATGTGTATAGTAGAAGTCTGCACCAAATAAATGAGATGCCTTTACATTACTACTGAAAAAAGTAAATGCAATAAAAAGCAGTAGCTTGTATATGATCTTCATCTACTCTTCAAATGTGGTTTATATAGGTATAGGACGACTGAAACTAACCCCTTTGTTGGTAAATTGCGAGTCAATATTAAGCCATATAAACTCATCAGCAATAAATTTCGTATGAACTAACAATAATATGACAATAGAGAAAACCGAACGGAGATCATATAAAATAAAAACAGGCTAATGAAAGCCTGTTTTTTGAACTATAAAAATCTATTAAAATAAAATGATTATGCCTCTTCTTTACCGCCTTTCAATTCATCCTGCCATGCTTTCAATTCGTCCATTTTACCTTCAGCAGCCATTTGTGCTTGTTGAGCCCAAGTTGTCGTGTCAACAGCGTTGAAATGACCTTCAGATGCATCTAAGATAGCTTTGATTTCATCAGTAGATTTAGCAGCTAATTCAGCAAAACTGTTTATGCCGTTTGCATTCAATACTTCAGCTACTTTAGGACCAATGCCTTCTACAATCGTTAAATCATCAACGGTAGTTGCTGTAGTAGTTGTAGCAGCTTCTTGTACTTCTGCCTTAGGAGCATTTTCTGTAGCTTTTGGAGCGTCAGCTTTTTTAGCAGTACTGCTACCACGGCGGCTACGACGTGTTTTCTTAGTATCGTCTGTGCCTGTTTTTTTGTACAATTCATTGAAATCCACCAATTCTATCATACCCAAATCAGCAGCATCACCAAAACGGCGAGGCAATTTGATAATGCGAGTATAACCACCTGGACGACTTGCAACTTTATCACCAATAGTTCCGAAAAGTTCTTTGATGGCTTCTTTGTCTTGAAGATAGCTGAACACTACACGACGGTTGTGCATATTATCTTCTTTACTGCGAGTGATTAATGGTTCTACATAAACGCGCAAAGATTTTGCTTTAGTTAAAGTAGTGGTGATACGCTTGTGCTCAATAAGTTGGCAAGCTAGGTTTGACATTAACGCTCTTCTGTGAGAAGCGGTACGTCCTAAATTTTTGATTTTGTCTCCGTGACGCATGACGATTTGTTTTTTGTTTTTAAATATTCCCTCACACCGTGTCAAGGAATTGTGAGGTACTTGGTTATTAATTAAAAAGTAAAAAGTCAAAATTCAAAAGAGGTTGTTTTTACTTTTGAATTTTTACTTTGAAAATTAGTCTTCGCTTCTTTGAAGTCTGCTGATATCCATTCCGAAGTGAAGACCTCGTTCGCCAAGCACTTGCTCGATTTCAGTCAAAGATTTTTGACCGAAGTTGCGGAACTTCATCAATTCTTCTTGTGTGTATTGTACCAATTCACTCAATGAGTTGATCTTAGCAGCTTTTAAGCAATTGAATGCACGCACAGAAAGTTCTAGATCTTCTAAAGGTGTGTGCAATGTTTTACGAAGTTGTAAAGTTTCTTCATCTACCACGGCTTCTTTCTCTTCACGTTTTGTATCAAGGCTAATGTTTTCATCTGTGATGATCATCAAATGTTGGATCAAAATACGTGAAGCTTCTTTCACCGCTTCTTCAGGATGGATAGTTCCATCAGTAATCACTTCCATGATCAATTTTTCGAAATCCGTACGTTGTTCAACACGGGTATTTTCGATGCTGTATTTTACATTTTTGATAGGAGTGAAAATAGAATCGATAGCAATAACGCCAAGTGATGCTGTACCTTCTTTTGGACGATTTTCCTCAGCAGGTACATAACCGCGGCCTTT
>CBFGYQ010000410.1:0-2191 GCA_965652995.1 uncultured bacterium | reverse complement strand
AAACAAAAGTTATCAGCGTTGGCGACCAACAAATGGTGAAAACTGTAAGCTGGTATGATAATGAGATGAGTTATGTTTCTCAATTAGTTCGCACAGTTAAATACTTTGCTGGGTTGATAAGCAAATAATATTTGAATAGTAAACGAAACGCTACCTTCGGGTGGCGTTTTTCTTTTTAAAAAATTAAACACATGAGCACTTTCAACAACTACAATTTCTCCGGCAAAAAAGCTTTGGTACGTGTAGATTTCAACGTACCTATCAAAGAAGGGAAAATCACAGATGATACACGCATTAAAGCAGCATTGCCTACTATCAAAAAAATTCTCACAGATGGCGGAAGCGTTGTTTTGATGAGCCATCTCGGCCGTCCCGCTAAGGATATGGCAAAGAAACCTCACCTTACATTGAAAGATTTTTCGTTAGAACCTATTGCGCAACATTTGGCTTCTCTCTTAGGGAAAGAGGTGCAGTTTGCAGAAGACGCAATTGGTTACGATGCTGCACAAAAAGCCAACGATTTAAAATCAGGAGAAATATTGCTGTTGAATAATCTTCGCTATCACAAAGAAGAAGAAAAAGGAGATGCGGATTTTGCAAAGAAGCTTGCACAATATGGCGATGTGTATGTGAATGATGCTTTTGGAACTGCACATCGCGCACACGCCTCTACGGCTATCATAGCGGATGAATTTGATGCAGGAAATAAAATGTTTGGGCTATTGATGGAAGGAGAAATAGATGCGGCAGAACAGGTTTTGAATAATTCTCAAAAACCATTCACGGCAATCATTGGTGGAGCAAAGGTTTCAGACAAAATTCTCATCATTGAAAATCTTTTAGAAAAGGCGACCGACATCATCATTGGTGGGGGCATGGCATATACATTCTTCAAAGCGCAAGGTCATCATATTGGCAATTCTCTTTGCGAAGATGATCGGTTAGATACGGCAAATGAGTTGCTAGCTAAGGCAAAAGCTAAAGGCGTGCAGATTCATTTACCTCAAGACAGTATTGTAGCAGATAAGTTTGATAAAGATGCCAACACATCCTCTGCAATTAATGCAGAAATACCGGAAGGATGGATGGGTTTAGACATTGGAGAACAAGCGTGCAGTAGTTTTTCTAAAGTGATCAAGGATAGCAAAACCATTTTATGGAATGGTCCTATGGGAGTTTTTGAAATGGAAAAATTCCAAAACGGTACTAAATGTGTAGCAGATGCTGTAGCAGAAGCAACACAGTCTGGTGCTTACTCTTTAGTAGGTGGTGGTGATAGCGTAGCTGCTGTAAACAAGTTTGGTTACAATGATAAAGTGAGCTATGTCTCTACTGGTGGTGGTGCCTTACTAGAATTCTTCGAAGGAAAACAATTGCCAGGTATAGCTGCGATAAAGAAGTAGTTAACTCTAATATTTAAAACGAAACCCGCATCAATAGTCGCGGGTTTCGTTTTTTAATTTGTCAAAAATCATTCTGGAGTATCTCCGTCATTGGTTGGCTGTTCTTCACTAGCCAGTTCTTCACGCTCTTCATTCCACTCCAATATAAAATTGTTTCTTCCGGAACCGATCATAATTGTAAAGAATTTTTGCTGTATTAATTCTAGCATTGATAAGAAAGTAAAGATGGCGTGAATCCGATTTTGACACTGTGAAAAAACAGCTTCGAATGAACTTCTTCTTTCCGTTTTTATGTAATTCGTCAAAAACATTTTTTGTCCTTCGAGACTGTATGCATACTTAACAACAACGTGTTGCGGCTTTTCATTACGCTCCTTAAAACGCTTCATCACCTTTTCAAAACTCTGCATCAGTTTGTACATAGTCACTGTCTGCATTTCCGTTCCTTCAGCATATTCTTCTCCAAGTATTTCTAATTCTTTGCGGATGTTGCCTCGTTTCTGTTGTAGTAAACGCTCTGCCTCCAACACGATCATTTCTTCCGAAGCTTCTTTAAAACGTTTATATTCCAAAATCTTGTCTACCAATTCTTGTCGAGGATCTATTTCATTTCCCTGCGCATCCAATTCTTTTCTTGGTAAAAGCATTTTGGCCTTTATTCTCATCAATGTGGAGATAAACAGAATAAATTCGCTTGCCAATTCTATATTCAATGCCTCCATTTCCTGAATGTATTTCAGAAAATCTTTGGTGAGATTATGAATGGGAATGTTGTAAATATCCAACTC
>CBFGYQ010000409.1:0-2212 GCA_965652995.1 uncultured bacterium | reverse complement strand
AGGTAGCAAAAGGAAAGCCTTGGGGTTTTGAATTGAATATGCGTCGTTTGGAAGCATGGGCTAAAATCGGACACATCTTTAAAAACAAACCTGCTACCAGCATGGGTTTACAACTATCGGGAATTTACCATACACAAGATTCTAAATACGGCTTTAAAAACTATGATGCCACTCAGAAAAGTTTTTATGCAAATCTCATTTATCAATCGATCATTGGGAATACGCAGCACGTCATCAAAGGTGGCTTAAGTACGTTGGTAGATAACTACGATGAAGTATTTGAGAATTACACGGACACTTCAATGGTTTCTATTTTCCCGACCAACTATAAACGTACTGAAATAGTGCCCGGTGCTTTTGTAGAATATAGCTACAATCCTTCTCAAAAATTCAACATCGTTGCAGGACTTCGTGGTGATTATCATAATATTTTCGGCTTCTTTGCTACACCTCGTTTGCACATTCGTTATGCACCAGCTGACCGTTCTGTTTTCCGTGCATCGGTGGGTAGAGCGCAACGTACTGCGAACATTTTTGCAGAGAACATGGGCTTTATGGCTAATGCTAGAGGCTTTGTAATCATGCGTCCTCAAACAGGGAAAGCTTATGGATTAAATCCTGAAGTAGCTTGGAACTACGGAGCAAACTTCACTCAAAAATTCAGATTGAATTATCGTGATGGATCGTTTAGTGTTGACTATTATTACACCGATTTTAAAAATCAAATTGTAGTTGACCTAGATGCAGATCCACATCAAGTGCAGTTTTACAACCTTGCAGGGAAATCATATGCACACAGCTTTCAAGCACAGTTGGATTATGAACTGATTCGAAATTTGGATCTACGACTAGCTTATCGCTGGTATGATGTGCAAACGACTTATGGAAATGAGTTAAAGCAAAAGCCACTGATAAATCCGCATCGTGCATTTGCTAATGTAGGATATGAAACGCGCAACCATTGGAAGTTTGACTATACGGTACAATGGATTGGACCAAAGCGTGTACCAGAAAGACATTCTCATGCCAACAATTTAGACGAGTATTATTCCCCTTCGTATGTTTTGATGAATGCACAAATAAGTAAGTCTTGGAATAATGAACGATTTGAAGTGTATGTCGGAAGTGAGAACTTGACGAATTATATGCAACACCGTCCTATTACTTCCGCAGAGAATCCGTATTCATCGGATTTTGATGCATCATTGATCTGGGGACCTGTGATGGGTAGAAATATTTATGGAGGGTTGAGGTATAAAATTTTTTAGGAATTGTGAATGATGAATTGTGAATTCTAACCGTTAAGAAGTTAAGATTAAGACTCAATGTTTCTTAACTTCTTAACGGTCTTAACTATCTTTCTACTCTTACAAAATGAATCACGAAAAACTACGCGAATACTGTTTGAGTTTTCCCGGAGCCACAGAAGGCATCAAATGGGAAGACCATACTTGCTATATGGTAGCAGAAAAAATTTTCTGCATGACCGGAATGAACGATAATAGTGCCGTGAATTTGAAAACCAGTGTAGAAGATTTTGAAATGCTCACCGAACGTACCGGCATTGAGCAAGCTCCCTACATGGCTCGTAACCAATGGGTTTCCATTCAAAAAAGAAATGCACTAAAACCCAATGAATGGAAACATTATGTTACGCAATCTTATGAATTGATAAAATCAAAACTAACAAAGAAGCAACAAGCTGCTTTGAAATAATACAAGATTTGATCTCTTGTTGTTGTAAAAGCACAATCAAGGCTATTCCTTCCCTTGGCAAGGGAAGGTGGCACACAAAGCATAACGGAGTGTGACGGAAGGGTTTCATCAACATTGCAATAACGTCCTCAAAAAATTATCCGTATTTTGCCAAGTTTAAAAATATTCATGATTCATGGCTCGTTCCGTTACTATTTTGGGTGCAGGTTTAGTGGGCTCGCTTTTGGCAATTATTCTTCGTAAAAAAGGTTATGCAGTAACTGTGTATGAACGCCGACCGGATATGCGAAGCGAGAAAATAGCTGCCGGCCGCTCCATCAACCTCGCCATGAGTGCGCGTGGATGGAAAGCGTTGGAGCTAGCGGGATTAAAAGAACAAATGCAGGAGTTGGCGATACCGATGTACGGACGTGCTTTGCATCAGGCTGATGGCAATACTGTATTTCAGCAATATGGGAAAAACAACGAAGCCATATACTCGGTGAGCCGAGGTGAG
>CBFGYQ010000408.1:0-2215 GCA_965652995.1 uncultured bacterium | reverse complement strand
TATAGTTACAACCAAAGCGCATTCATTGTATAGAAACTGATAATAAGATTCAAAGTCTAAGTCCCCGGCTATGTTTTCAATTCTATCGTTTTTATCAAGTTTTTGGATAAGACTCAGGTTATTTTGTTTGTCAATTGGCGCACCAAGCAAAGCAATTTTATAGGGAGTGTTTTCAACTACCCAATTGCAAATTGATATTAACTGTTGTTCCGTAAGTTTCCGCTCAATGGATAGGTCGCTACAAGTATTATTGATGGCGATGCAGTTGTAATTGCTGAAAGCTTTTCTTTTGGGAAAACCGGGTATAGTGAACGATGAAATATTAGTAACACCCGTAGCCTTCGCCATCTCTTGATAATTTTCCTCTACCGTGTTTTGTGTATTAAAATAGACGTTATGTGTATTGAGATTATACCGAAAGGCAACTTGATTAAAGTAAAAACCAAAACGATTTAATGCCATTGTCCATAAGGCAAAAACACCGGTGAGTTTAGAATAAGTCTCCAAATCTATCGTCCATAATTTTTTTAGTTTTTGAAGATGAAAAAGCGTTTTGATAGATGAAGTAGCGACAGAGCCAAAACTATCATCGTTTATCACATATACTTCATCAAACAAATGCAAGGAACGAATGCCACCCTCAATAGATTTAGAACATATGATGGAAATTTTGGCATTTGAAAACTTTTTCTTGATGCTAAAAATAGAATCTGAAGCCATCACCACACTACCAAATCCGAGCAATTTGATAAAGCAAATTTCTTGAGGTTCTTGATTAATACTGTGATTTCTACCCAACAAAAAACCTAAGCATTTTGCCAATAGAATATTCACATATACCAAAGGCATACCGATGAACGTGTCAAGAAATTGTTTGGTCTTTAGTTTCAAAGCTTAGAAAACTGTAAAATTAATAGCTTAACTTACAATATAGGAAAACTGTAATTATGAAGCTGGTTGTTCTTAATACTATTTTGGTTGTTGTTCTTTTTGCAGGTTGTAAAAAAGAGCCTAAGAAGCATTACATAACAGACCAAAGGTTACGAGATGCACTCAATATAAAAAAAGGTAGTTATTTTGTTTATAAAGACTCAGCGACCAATGGTCTCGACACCCTCACTGCTAAGCCATCTAGCAGCTTTATGTATGAAGACAGAGCTCAGGGTCTGGGTTTTTTTGAAACAGTTCAGCTCATTATTGAAAAAGGGGAATATCAAATTGGATTCAATGTAGGTCAATACATATCATCCATGAACAAAATAAGAGGTTATATCCGGTTTGATCTTTCTAAATCCTACAGCGGTTTTGTTTTTACAGAACTTCCATTCACCGTAGGTAAGCAATTAAATTTTGGGAACGGTGCTACATATAACTGTTCTGCGACATACACCACTTACCATGACTCAATTAATATAGACGGAAAAAACTACAAAGGTGTCTATGAAGTACATGCTAAAAACTGGAATGATCCTAATGATACAATTTATCTGTACTCTTTGTTTTCTTTAACTGATGCGCTCCTAAAATACAGCTGGGGAAATAACACAGAAGGGAAAACATATTTTTTAATTGATTCGAAAATCATCAGATAACCGTTACCATTACTCACAACTACACCTCCACTCCTTCTCCAAATCAATACAAGTCACAACCGTTACCTCATTACCACATGGTGCAAATACGATGCGTACTCGCTGCCCATTTACTATATCTTCTACTGCATATCGTTTTTTGCAATCTGAGGTTTGTAGTTGGCTTTTGTTGTAGTTGATCTTTCCTTCTTTAAGAGTTTCTTTCACTTCTGCTTCCGTTATATCTCTGCAAGCCATTCTGCATCTTGCATGTTTGGAGTAGTTGATTTTAGATGGATTTCTGTTAAGTCCTCTTGAGGTTTGGGAAGTGTCGTTTTGATTTTCTTGAGTTGAGTTATTTCGTACCCAATACAGCAAACAACCTAAAACAATGATGATGAGTATAGGAGCTAGTTTAGAAAGTTTCATGCTCACTAATCAATAATGCTTTCCATCACATAAGTAAAAAGCGATACTACCAGACTGAATATGATCGCCCACAACCAACCATCTACACTAAATCCACTTACCAGCTTTGTACACAGTTTTATGATGATGGCATTGATAACCAAAAGAAATAAACCTAGCGTAATGATGGTAATAGGAATGCTTAAGAACACTAATATAGGTTTCACAAAAAAGTT
>CBFGYQ010000407.1:0-2218 GCA_965652995.1 uncultured bacterium | reverse complement strand
TTTTATAAGTAAAGGAGTCTGTGTTCGCTTCTGCCAAAAGCCTATTTGCGTTAAGAATCTTTATTTTTTTACCAATGAGATCAAGTGTTTTTTCTTGTCGGAAAATTGACAGTAGTCTGATAACAGTTTCTGTAGCAGTACCAACAAGGTTTGCAATATCTTCTCTTGATAAACATATATTGATGGTGGCTCCATCCTTCTCTACACCGTAAGTATCTTTAAGAGATAAAAGAGTTTCTGCCAATCTTTCTTTAACGGTCTTTTGAGCAAGATCAGTGATGTTTTGTTCTGCCTTCCCTAATTCAAGTGACAACATTTTTATCAATGCTATAGACAATTTGCTATTAGTACGCAACACATTGAAAAACGTGTCTTTGGGTATAAAACATACGTTGGTATCTTCTAATGCAATAGCACTGGCATTATATGTCGTATTGCTAAACAATGCGCGATAACCAAAAATGTCTCCATTTTTTATGAGCCTTACAATTTGCTCTTTTCCATCATTTCCACTGCGAGCAATCTTTATCTTGCCGGCATTGATGCAATAGATACCTAAAGGATTACCATTTTCTTGAAATATGGTTTGTCCCTTCTTGTACGAAATACACGATTTTTCATCGTCAAAATGATCCATCTCAGTTGTGCTGAGCATACAGAAAACAGAGTTGTTTCTTGATGGGCAAACGCCGCAATCAACATTAAAACTATTTGAACCTTTGTCTCTCATACGTCATATATATTAGTAGTGACCAACACAAAATGACGATATTTTTATTCTACAAACCGTGACACACATCAATGAAAACATGATATTAGTCATATAGTATGACTTATGCATTGCGTAAACATTAACCCCCGCAATAAATCACACCCGATTGTGGAGTTTCATTCAATTCAATTTTATCAAGCAATGGTACTGTTAGTTTTATTCTATCCCATAACCATACAGCCAAATTTTCACATGTTGGGTTCTTAAGTCCGTCAACATCATTAAGCAGCTTATGATCTATTAAGGATAGTACTGTATTTATTTTCGATTTTAATTCGGCAAAATCCATGAGCCAACCATAGTTTTCATCCAACTTGCCGGTAAGGTGTACTATTAGTTTATAAGTATGACCATGAATGTTACCGCATTTGTGTCCCTCAGGAACGTTTGGTAAAAAATGTGCCGAATCAAAAGTGAATACTCTAAAAATAGTCATGTTAATCATAGCATGTAAAATTCATTACAGCATTCGAATTGAAACATGATAAATGTCATATTCGTGCCGATGTAATGTGATTATTTTTACAACGTTGAACCAATATTAGTGTACTATGGATTGCCATTTTAATGACGTGAAAATTGCATTTGCATACCGAAACAACCGGGATTTGCAATTGTCTAAATTGATATTCAAAATAATTGATTCACGATATATCACTCGCGCAGGAATATTCTTGACAAGGGCAGCATTGCGATTTCATTTACCGCTACAGACAGTATTCAAAAAAACACTTTTCAGACAGTTTTGTGGTGGAATTTCATTGAATGATGCAGGCAAAACGGCTGAGTTATTAAACCGCTACAAAGTGCGTGCAATATTGGATTATGGTGTTGAAGCAAAAAATACAGATTCAGACTTTGAAAAGACTTTTCTTAATCTGAGTAAAGCGATTACATATGCCGCAGAGAACAAGGTGCCATTTATCAGTATAAAAGTCACGGGGCTTGCCAGATTTGCGTTGCTTGAGAAAGTGCATTGTAATGTAGAGCTTAATAGTCAGGAGAAAAGAGATTGGCAACTGCTCATTAGAAGGATGAGTTTTATTTGTTCTTTGGCGGCAGATTTAGGTGTAATGATTTTGATAGATGCAGAAGAAACATGGATACAAGATGCTGTGAATTTGGTAACCGACGAAATGATGTCTAAATACAACAGGAAGAAAGCAATCATATTCAACACCTTCCAGCTTTATTGTAAAGGAACGTTATCATTTCTAGAAGCATCGCACAAAGTAGCAAAAGCGAAAGGATACATATTAGGTGCAAAATTGGTGAGAGGTGCCTATATGGAAAAAGAACGTAACAGAGCAAAAAAACTTGATTATCCCAATCCTATACAAGAAGATAAAAAACATACAGATGAAGACTTTGATACTGCTGTAAATTATTGTCTGGAGCATGTTAGCGATATCTCAGTATTTATTGGAACACACAATGAGAAAAGCT
>CBFGYQ010000406.1:0-2219 GCA_965652995.1 uncultured bacterium | reverse complement strand
GGTTGTGGTAGTAGCAGTATTATCTCCAAAATCCCAAAAATAGCCTACTGCATTTTGAGACACATTATTGAATGTAACAGTAAAAGGCGCTGTACAGCTTGTATAACCCGGATTGACTGATGTAAGTGCCACTACAGCCGGTGATTCGTTATCAATTTTATAACCTACTACATCACAAGTACCTGTAGCATTATTGGGGAATGCAGATCCAGCAGTGGTTGGGAAACTACTTGCACAATGGCAAACTGCATGGTAGATAATTCCTTTTTTATCAAAACGGCTGGTGCCACCATCAAGATGATCGCCACTACCACCGAAAAAAGTGCCAAATAATAAACTGGTTGCATCTATGTCTAATACGCCAATCCAAAACCCATCGGGAGTAGTACTAATAGCATTGGATGTAGTAGGATAACCATTAAGGCTTTGATAGCCTGCAAGGTAGATCTTACCGCAATTATCCGCTAAGAACGCACTTGGGTTGATGCTAGAACCAAAACTAGAGCTGTTACTTCCGATTCTAGTTGACCAGATCAAGGTATCAACTGTCGGTTTGAATTTTGCAACTAAAGACCTTCCATTTGTATTAGAATATTTGCCGACAGTTACAGGAAAAGAGACGTCTGTAGAACCATAAACATATAAGTTGCTTTTGCTGTCATAATCTACAAAGTGTAACGAACTTGCACCGGAAGGAGAAGAAACATAACTAGAGCCTACAAGACCTGTAAGGTTGGGGTTAAAAACCGTGAGTACACCGGCATTCCCGCCATTTTGCGTAGTTTGGTAAGCATTCGGTGTAACTGGGTAGTCGGTGCTTCCTGTTTGTCCGGCTACTGCTACATTGCCGTTTGGTAATTTTCTAATGCCTGTTATTCTCTCTGAATTTGAACCTCCTAAATAAGTGCTGGCGATGAGATTTGTACAGTTGTTGTTCATTATAAACACAACCCCATCAGTACCGAATCCTGTGCTGCCAAATGAGGTTTGGAAAGCTCCTCCTGTGGTTGGGAAGTCATTTGAGGAAGTAACATCAGCAACATAGATATTATTCACATTGTCTAAATAAATTTCACCTTTAGCACCTGCATCTCCATCACTACTGCTACCACCTATGAATGTAGAACCAATTAAGGCTGTCATAGTACTATTGAAATGTGTAACAGTGATGTCTGTGCCACCACCATTATGTGTATTATCGTAACAACCTGTAGATACTGGAAAGTCACTAGAGCTGCTGTGACCAAGTATATATAAATCCATATTTGCATCGCAGATCATGCTTATAGGAAGATCGCTACCCGCTCCTCCTAAATAGGTTGAAGAAAGAAGAGTTGCACCTGTAGGGTCAAATTTATTGATACCCATATCAACACCACCAGCACCAAATGTAGTCTGGAATGCCCCTGGAGTTACCGGCCAACCTACACCAAAACATTCACCGGCATCTATCAAATCACCCAAATTATTATAAGTAGCACTAAAACCAAAAGTAGATTGAGTTGAGCCACTGTAACTGGCAAATATTAAGGTAGGATCAATAGTGATTGGTTCCTCAGCATTTAGTGCCCCCGAAACTTCAAAACCGATCGTATTCTTTCCGGTAACTATGTAGCGACATGTTACCTCTTTTTTCTCACTATTTATTTCCTGATAGGTATATGGATAAGATTCTTTTACGGTTCCTAGCGAGGTCTCCATTACCAATTCTCCCTGTTTATTTATTATAGGACTTACACCATCAAACTCCATTTTTATTTGGCTGATGTCTGCGCCTTTATTTAGAATGAGGTCATACTTGAATTGTTTATTTGGAGTAGAATAGGCGATCAAATCAATATGAGGATAAACATTTTTATAAACTATTTTACCGAACAAAGGCACTTCACTTTTCCATTTGCCCTGATCGTTCCCAATAAAATAATTATGATAGTAGGTTCTTTTTTCCAGTTCTGATTTAATCTGGCTCAAATCACCGCCAACGAACCTAAGCCTATAGGCATGCCCTTGTATTTTTTCGTTTGCAATATCTCTATCCCCACTTAGTCGTAGATCATGAATTCTACTTAAATCGCTAGTAGAATAAAGACTATAAGTAAATCCTTCTTTTGTGAAGAATACTGCACCCCCGGGAATATTTGTTTTATACTGAATAAATGACTCCCACTGTCCGTTGTTTTTTATAAAGGAAAGTGGCAAGTCTGTACTTCTTACTTTAG
>CBFGYQ010000405.1:0-2221 GCA_965652995.1 uncultured bacterium | reverse complement strand
TTATTAACTGAAAAATCTTATCGCAATTGGCGGTTTATGGGAGCCGCTTTGCTTGCAAATGTTGGTGCTTTTTTGATTTCACAATTGCTAAAAAGCTATTTTAATTTTCCGAGACCACTTAATTATTTTAACGAGGCAGGATGGATACACATGCTTCCAGATTGGGAGAGATATTTTCACCGTAGCTTCCCTTCTGGACATACTACAGGTGTATTTGCTATTTTTTGTTTCTTATCACTATTACTTTCTCCACGCAATAGAAGATGGGGTTTTTTCTTCTTTACACTTGCCTTGTTAGGAGGATTTTCCAGAATGTATCTTGCTGCACACTTCTTTGCTGATGTGTATGTGGGAAGTATAATAGGCACATTTTTTAGTATTTTAGCGATATCCATCTTCTATAAAATTCCTTATCATCATAAAAAAATAGAATCATAGTAAACTAGATTCATGAATGTACAGAGTCTATTGAGGTATTCATTTGTCTTTGTTTTAGGAGCATTGCTATTTGTTCCTTTTCTTGGTCATGTTCATTTGTTTGATTGGGATGAGATCAATTTCGCGGAATGTGCGCGAGAGATGATCGTTTCCAACGACTACCTTAAAGTACAAATCGACTTTAAACCTTTCTGGGAGAAGCCTCCACTTTTTATTTGGATGCAGGTTTTATCCATGAAACTGTTTGGTGTGAATGAGTTTGCTGCGCGTTTCCCGAATGCGCTAATTGGCATTATTACATTGCTATCTCTATACAGTATTGGAAAAAAAATAATGAATGAAAAAATGGCAATGTGGTGGGTGGGGCTTTATATAGCAACATGGCTTCCTCATTTCTATTTCAAGTCCGGAATAATAGACCCCACATTCAACTACTTTATTTTTCTTGCTTTTTTTCAAATGCATTTGCTGCGGTATGGTAATGATAAGTTTAAGCACGCTTTATTAGCAGGATTGTTTTTGGGATTGGCTGTTCTTACAAAAGGTCCTGTAGCTGTTTTGATCGCGATACTTTCATTGATAGCTTATGTTATTATCAATAAAGGGCTTTGGGGTTACTCACTTAAATACTTTGTGGTGATCGTGCTTGCTGCTTGCATGCCGTTTGCATTATGGTTTTTAGCTTGCATTCTTCAATATGGTTGGGCTTATGGCAGCTGGTTTATGCAGGAATTCATCTTGTATCAGATACGTCTTTTCAGTACAGGTGAGGCAGGGCACGGACAGCCGTTTTATTATCATTTTTTTGTCTTGCTTATTGGATGTTTTCCAGCTTCCATTTTTCTTTTTCAATATTCGCGCAAGCGTACTACCGATAATGAAGCAGCTCGCGATTTCACAAAATGGATGTGGATTCTGTTTTGGATAACGTTGTTATTATTTTCGATAGTAAAAACAAAAATTGTTCATTACTCTTCGCTGTGTTATTTCCCGCTTACTTATCTCGCTGCATTGAAGATTTACAACTTATCGGAACAGGAAGAAAGATTAAAAGGTGGTGTAAAAGTTTTACTGATTGTTGTGGGTTCTTTGGTAGCGATACTTATTGCAGCACTTCCGTTAGTCGGTATTTTTAAAGATAAACTGATCCCTTACATAAAAGACCCATTTGCTGTTGGGAATCTTTCTGCTCATGTTTTATGGGGCTATGCAGAGATGTTTTGGGGTGTTGCATATCTTGTTTGTATTGTGATTTCTGTAGTCATGATGAGGAGAAAATTTGTAAAAGGAATGCTGACGTTATGTGTTTCGAGCATTGTATTGATTCAGATAACCGTATTGCATTTCACCCCTAAAATAGAAGCGTATTCACAACGCGCAGCTATTCGTTATTTTAAAAGTTTTGAAGACAAAGATGTGTATGTACATGTGTTGGGTTATAAAAGTTATGCGAATCTATTCTACACGATGAAGCAACCGCAACCTAACAAAAATCATTACAAAGAAGATTGGTTGCTAAATGGAGAAATTGATAAACCAGCGTTCTTTATTTGTAAGATCACATCAGCAGAGCAATACCGTAAAATGCCGCAGTTGGAAGAGATAGGGGAGCGAAATGGATTTGTGTTTTTTAAGCGGAGGTAGCTGATTTCTACAGCATATCTTTTGCTAAATCTCGCAGCTTTACTGTCGTCTTCCAATTTCTCGTAGTAGCTGCTAGCTTCAGTTTTGCTTCAAAAAAATTGTTGCTGATTTTCGTTGTGCCATAATGCTGGCAATAGAT
>CBFGYQ010000404.1:0-2228 GCA_965652995.1 uncultured bacterium | reverse complement strand
CCTTTTACAAGCAAATGACGCACTTCCATTGAGGGTGTTATCACTCGGAAGTAAAACTCTTGCAATTCATTGGCATAAAGGTTTTTCCGTAAAGATTCTTGAACAAATTTTAGATCTGCAGGATGCACTTGTTCCATAAGCACCTCAAGACTTAAGATTGTACCACTTGGCAAACCCAAAACCTCAAATGCGATGTCAGAGAGTTCTATCCTATCTCGTATCACATCCCAATATCCATAACCTAGCTTTGCTGTTTTCTCTGCTTCCAATAATCGGGTATTCAATTGCTTAAGTGAATTTTCAGCTTCTATTCTCCCTTCAATCTCTACCTCCATCTCTTTTTGTGAACGTAGCGCAAATGCTGCGGGAACTACTCTGATCACATAAAACAAGGTGAGCCAACTAACAGCGGCCGTTATAAATCGTATAACAATATCTATGAAATGATTTTTACTCCAAAGACTAAAAATATCAAGCAGATAAGTGGCACCTCCCACAAATAGAAATAACGCAAATAGTTTGTACAACAATCCAAAATGCACATATTTTTCTTGCTTGCTGATATAGTAAATAATAACAACAGGAATGAGTATATATGCTGTCCATACAGATACATTGGCAATAACATATAATAGCCGTTCGTACCGAAGTGGTGCGTGCGATATCAACAACATTGTTGAAGGAGATAATATCTCTATACTGTCCGTCAAAAACATTAATAATAAAAACGAATACGATAATTTTTCGAACTAGGCAAAAGTAGATTCTGGATTCACATTGCAATAGAACTATGGCGTGCTTAACAACTCATTCGCATATATCATAGTTTGTATGCAAAAAGCAATTCTTGATCAGAATTGCTTTGTACTAGCGATGGGATTTTTTTTGATTACTAAGGTTAAATAGGGGCTCGTATCGTTTTTCGTTGATACAAAAGTGTAACTCCTAATCTTTATAAACAACGTATTTCTACGCATTTTTCGTATTTGAAAAAACTATTCTTCTCCCCACTTAAATCCTTTGATATCAATTCCACATAGCTGTAACACTCTGTCTGTTACTGTTTTTACGGCTTGGTTAATGTCCTTCGGGTTACTATAAAATGATGGTGTGGCCGGACAAATAATACCTCCGGCTTCGGTAACAGTAGTCATATTGCGTAGATGAATGAGGTTGTAAGGTGTTTCTCTTACTACACATATAAGTTTTCTTCTTTCCTTTAGCATCACATCAGCTGCGCGGGTTATTAAGTCATTGCTCATCCCAGAAGCTATTCTACCCAAAGTACCCATGCTACACGGGCAAATTATTAATGCCGAATAGGAAGAGCTACCAGATGCAAAAGCTGCCGTAAAATCATTCTTCTCATAGCTTCTGAATGGAATGTTTTCGTAGTCTTCATTACCTAACTCATGTTTCCAAACATACTTCGCATTTTCACTCCATACGAGTACTATCTCATTTACCTGCTCTCTCAATTCTTGCAATTGCTCCAATAAAACCTTAGCATATATTGCTCCGCTGGCTCCTGTTATTGCTACAGCTATCTTCATTTTTTACATTTCAATTATAAGATGCTTAACAAAGCTAAAAGGATTTAATTGTAATTTAGCTTGCTATGAAGACAGTGATTTACTTACTTGTTTTTATAAAACGCCGTCTTACTTATAAAAGATCATTAGTTAAATGAAAAAGATTTTGTTGGTGGCATTGGGTGTGTTGTTTCTTTCTCCGATTGTGTTAGCAGGTGATAAGAAGAAAAAAAATAAATCGAAAAAAGCTGCTACAGTAGATACAGTTATAAATTGGATACCAATCCATGAAGTAGAGGCTGCTTTAAAGAAAAATCCTAAGAAGATTTTCATCGATGTATATACCGATTGGTGTGGATGGTGCAAAGTGATGGATAAAAAAACTTTTAGTAATAAAGATGTGGCGATGTATATGAATGAGAATTATTATGCTATAAAGTTCAACGCAGAGCGCAAAGACAGTATCACCTTTATGGGCAAGACTTATGGCTTTGTACCACAATATCGCTCTAACCAATTAGCAGCAGAATTGATGGGTGGTAGAATGTCTTATCCAACGTTTGTAATATTAGATGAAACTGCACAAAACCCCATTCCAGTACCCGGTTATCAGAATGTACCCACTATGGAAAAGATATTAAAATACATTGCTACCAATACTTACAAAACTGTTCAGTTTCCTGAATACGAAAAAAC
>CBFGYQ010000403.1:0-2237 GCA_965652995.1 uncultured bacterium | reverse complement strand
AAAAGTTGCCGGAATTCTTACGGTGAAAGGTGGTACTGGTGCTATTGTAGAATATTTTGGTGAAGGTGCTGAAAGCCTTAGCTGTACCGGTAAAGCAACGATTTGTAACATGGGTGCTGAGATTGGTGCTACGTGTTCTTTGTTTGCTTACGATGAAAAAATGAGTGATTATTTAAGAGGAACAGAACGTGCAGAATTTGCAACAGAAGCTGATAAAGTAAAAGAACATTTACGCTCTGATAAGGAGGTTTACGATAATCCGGAAATTTTCTACGACCAAGTAATTGAAATAAATCTTAACGAATTAGAGCCACATATCAACGGACCATTCACTCCCGATTTGGCTACTCCAATCAGCAAAATGGCTGAAGCTGTAAAAGAACATGGCTGGCCGGATGATGTGGAAGTTGCGTTGATCGGTTCATGTACCAACTCATCTTACGAAGATATTTCTCGTTCAGTTTCTATCGCGAAAGATGCTCTAGGTAAAGGTTTGAAAACGGTTAGTGAATACACGATCACACCTGGCTCTGAGATGGTGCGTTATACGATTGAAAGAGATGGCTTCTTGGAAGTGTTTGATGAAATGGGTGGTATTGTATTGGCAAATGCATGTGGACCTTGTATCGGTCAGTGGGCGCGTCATATTGATGATCCAACTCGTAAAAATACGATCATCACTTCCTTCAACAGAAACTTTGCGAAGCGTAATGATGGTTTGGCGTCTACACATGCGTTCGTAGCTTCTCCTGAAATTGTTACTGCAATTGCTATTTCAGGAAAGTTAAGTTTTAATCCTCTTACAGATAAATTGAAGAATGAAAAAGGTGAAGAGGTAATGCTTGCAGAACCAACAGGATTTGAAATGCCTCCAAAAGGTTTTTCTGTAGATGATCCGGGTTATCAAGCTCCTGCAAAAGATGGCTCGAATGTACAAGTGATGGTAAGCCCTATAAGTGATCGTTTACAATTGTTAGAGGCTTTTACACCGTGGGAAGGAACTGACTTGAAAGGATTGAAACTTTTGATAAAAGCCTTTGGGAAATGTACTACCGACCACATTTCTATGGCGGGTCCATGGTTGAAATTCCGCGGCCATCTAGATAATATTTCTAACAACATGTTGATCGGTGCTATCAATGCATTCAACATGGAAACGAATAAAGTAAAAAATCAATTAGACGGTAGTTACGGCGAAGTGCCTGCCGTACAACGTGTTTACAAAGCACAAGGTATTGGCAGTGTGGTTGTTGGTGATGAAAATTATGGTGAAGGTAGCTCTCGTGAGCATGCAGCAATGGAACCTCGCCATTTAGGTGTTCGTGCAATTGTGGTGAAAAGTTTTGCTCGTATCCACGAAACGAACCTTAAAAAACAAGGGATGTTAGCGTTGACTTTTGCTGATAAAGCAGACTATGATAAAGTGCAGGAAGATGACGAAATGGATATTATTGGCTTGACCAACTTTACACCAGGCGAACCATTGAAAATGGTATTGCGTCATAAAGATGGTAGTACACATGAAATCGTTCTAAATCATACTTACAACTCACAACAAATCGATTGGTTTAAAGCCGGTGGTGCATTGAATGTAATTCGTCAAGAAGCTGCACAAAGTGAACATGCAGTAGCATAGTTGGCAATAAATAATTAACAGACCCACGAAATAATTTATCGTGGGTTTTTTCATTGATTATTTAGAAATTTGTAGGCAATGTCATTCTGAGCGAAGTCGAAGAATGAGCAACACAGGTTTCGACTTCACTCATCCTGATACGTTACGCCCAACATGACACAAAAACTAACATGAATAGAAATCTTACTAAAATCAAGAATTTTATAGAGTGGAAAGCCTTTGGTGTATGCAGTGCTATTGGTGATAAGATGGGCGTTGCTACTAGTCGCATTCGTCTTTGGTTCATTTATATTTCTTTCCTTACACTTGGTTCCCCTATCATTATCTACATGATCCTTGCTTTTTGGATCAATATGAAAAATTACATTTTGATGCGCAGACGCAATCCATTGAAGTGGTTGTGATCTATTTCAACCACGTTTATTGAGTTCATAAACGTTTAAGAATACATCACTCACGTCTTTGCGAGGAACAAAGCAATCTCCTGATATAAATTCCAGTAACAGTAAACGTTTCGTGAGATTGCTTCGCTGAAGAAGCTCGCAATGACGCGAGTCAACTACTAACGCAAACATGTTGTTCGACATGTTCCGAAGGGCAT
>CBFGYQ010000402.1:0-2242 GCA_965652995.1 uncultured bacterium | reverse complement strand
CTTTATCGAAGAACAAAAAGAACCGTTAGTATTGGACGCAGATGCGTTGAACATTATCTCCAATAAAAAAGATCTGCTACACAAACTACCACATAATAGCATTCTGACGCCGCACCCTAAAGAGTTTGAAAGATTGTTTGGCGAAACAACCGACTCCATCAAAAGGGTTGAATTAGCGAGAACTCAAGCGATGCGTTACAACATCATCATTGTCCTAAAAAATCATCATACAGTTGTGACAACTCCTGAAGGCGAATGTTGGTACAACACTACAGGTAATGCCGGCATGGCTACTGCGGGATCGGGCGATGTACTTACAGGAATCATTACAAGTTTGCTGGCGCAAGGTTATGAATCGCAAGATGCTGCACTACTAGGCGTGTATCTTCATGGCTTGGCGGGAGACTATGCTGCTGCTAAAAAAAGTATGGAAGCGATGATAGCGTCAGATATTATCGAACACTTAGGGGATGCTTTCAAATTTGTTGCATCATAAACCGATATCAAAATCCTGTTTGGGAAAATTTGTGCAATCAACCTTTTTATAAGTAGTGGTAAATGTGGCTGTATCAGCAATAAATTCTCTTCCGGTTTCAGGATAATAACTAACAGATTTTTGAAGTAATTGATCTCCATTTATCTTCATCACAACTTGTGAAGAATCTTTCATGCCTTCTTGTACAAAAGTCCATACCAAGTCCAATTGTGCTCCTGCTTTCATACCTTTCAAATTACCAAAACGCCAGTCTTTTTCCGCTGGCATATACATCATTTTCCCTTCTACTACATCTCCTGTTACGATTAGCTTTACCGCTTGCGTATCCTGATTATTATTGCCTTCAGTAAGAATAAAACATAAGGTATCAGTCGATGAAGCTTTTGTCACTTCTCCGTTTTGTATTACCACATCTTCAGATTTGTTTTTGTCTTCTGTCATGTCTCCGCAAGCAGAAAGACTTATCAAAATAAACACGCAAATTCTCTTCATGATGCTTTTTAGAATTAGTTGAGTAAATGTACAATGCAGTAACTTCAATGAAATAAACAATTCGTGCCAAGAAAAAAAATCCTCTTTTGTCTACTTATACTAATTCAAGCATTCACTATGAATGCGCAACAAATAAATACAGACACGGCAACAAAAATTAGAAAATCTACACTACCAAGAGAATTTACCAAACAACTAAAAGTAAGTGCAGGCATCTTTTCCCTGATGTCGATAGCAGATGCGGCATATGTAGAAGACATGAAAAAGAAAAACTACATGGTTGCAAACCCTAAAACATCTAGTGCACTTGCTTTTACCATTGCTGGTTTTGTGGGCAAACGAGTTGAATTCAATATGAATTTATCACTTGAAACGATTAGAGGAAAAGTGGAAAAGAATGTGTTAGATTCTTTCAACAAGCCAATAGTGGCCGGAAGTGATTACAAAATAAATGTGATTGGCATTTTACCCACCATCATGTATTACTGGAAACAATCTAAAATACTGAACATGTATAGCGGTGCAGGAGTTGGATTGAACTTTACAAGTTATGACGTTACAGGCAATCTGGCTATTGAAAGACAAGAGGATTCCTTCATTGGCATTAGTGCACAACTCACTCCATTTGGCATTAGGTATGGTAATAAATATGCAGGCTTTGCAGAAATCGGATTTGGCACACTCGGTATGCTGCGATTAGGTTTTTGTGCCGGATTTTAAATGCCTATAAACTCTACTCTTCCACAGGTGTCATTAATTCTTGCTCTCTCATCATGATCGAGTTTGCTTGATTCGTAGCTTGTTGCGCGTTGGCATTGTCTCCTTTTGCACCATAAAGCTGCGCTAATATTTGATAAAACTGAGGATTACCCGCATCAATGCTTATCGCTTGGTTTATTGCCGCAATAGCTTCATCCATCCTACCTATTGAGGCTAAAGCAATGGCATAATTCACAAATACCGTTTCATCGCTTGCATCTGTTTTAATGTAATCCGCATACAATGCGGCTGCGGCTGCAAAATTTTTCGCTTGTAGTGAGTCATAAGCAGCAATACCAGCTTTACTTTTTCTTTCTATTACAGCTGACAAAACCACATCATTCACTTTTACTTCATGCACCACATTTGCAGGCGGCCATTTATCGTTTTGTAAAACTTCAGGAGATATATAACGTGAATAGGTAACAAAATAGTCCCAGTCTTTCTGCGCCCTTTCATTGAAACGCACATAATAGAATGACAACCACGAGGTAT
>CBFGYQ010000401.1:0-2253 GCA_965652995.1 uncultured bacterium | reverse complement strand
TGCTTTATAACTTTCTGTTGATGATATAGTTTGCCATTTGCATCATACAGCTTTATGAGGTAAACAGCATTTGGCAATGTTGTCAAGTCTAGAATGCTTGTAGATTTTTTCTGTATTAGCAATTTCCCCACCATATCGTACAAATTAATAGTTGCTGGTTCAAAACCCTTAATAGTGATAATGCCAGTGGTAGGATTAGGTACTAAATCAATAGTGGTATGTTTTACATCGTTCACATTGGTGGCTTCTAAATCAACAATATTCGAAGAAATGTAGTTGTAAGATGTAGTTTTTTGAGGATTACAAGTCGTTGGCAAATCAATGTCTATGCGATATACTTTATTGCCTGTAGGCGGAGTAAGATCGCTGTAAGAAGTCATCGAACTTGATAACTGATTCAAGAGCGTAAACGGACTTCCGTTTACACTTCTCATGATGTAATGAGTATTGTAGGATTTCCCCTCGTATGGATTCCAAGACAAATTCACTTCTCCATTGATACCTACATTGGCTGTTAAGTGAATAGTTTTGTGAAAGGAACTTAATGCAAGCTCTTGTCCGCAACTGTCTACCTCTGCGATCTTGTACGAATAGCTTTGCTGTAATGGATTTGAATTATTATCTAAAAAAGTACTGAACTGTGTTACAGAATTAGTACCAATTAAATTATACTGTCCTGCTGTGCTTCCTTCAACATAGACATTATAATCCTTTGCCATTACTAGTCCGTTCTTTTCCCAAATAATGAGATTTTTACCGGTAGTTGAATCGACCGTTACAGCGCATACCTGAGCGAGAGGATTGGATGGTGCGATAGTAGTTTCTTGAATAATGTCTGTAGTGTCTGAGGCTACACAACCATTAGCATCAGTAACGTGCGAGATGTAAGTGCCTACACTCAAGTTGTTAAGTGAGTTTGTAGTGTTAGCAGAATTATCCCAAGTATAGGAGTAGGGAGGGGTGCCTCCCGAGGCATTGACTACAACATAAGCTGTTGATGCACCATAACAAGGAACGTTTTGTTTCGTAATTGTTGTAATTGGAGTTGGGTTTTGGATAAGAGTAATAATATTCGATACTCCACTAGGACAACTGTCAATCATCAAAAAATAGTTACCTCCTACTGTAGGATAAAACACTTGAGAATTAGCACCAACAATTGCTGTGTCATTTCTATACCATTGATAGTATGATGCACTGGTGCTCGTAGTTAATAATGGAGGCGCACCTAGACAGAACGAACCGGAAGAAGAAGTAATAGTAGGAGCAGAGACATTACAATATCTTAATTTAAGAAAATAATTACTTGGGCATACATAACATTGATTTTTAACACCTCCTAGATAAACGTCGGCATTATTACTTACTGTAATGGTAGTAGTATTATTTGCAACGTTAATGTAACTGCCATACAAACGTTGTTGCCCATTCAAACTCATCGTTGAAAAAAATCCATTTGAAATAGTATTATACCAATTGTAGATTGATAAATAACTAGAGTTATAAGAATTTGTTGTACTTATATTAGTAGTAGAGTTCGTATTGCCTGCTATATAAATTGCATTGTTATTTATGAAGAGCTTAGAAATATTATCTTGTCCGATATCACCATAATATGTCCCCCAAATTATTGTACCTAAATCACCAAACTTGCCTACAAACCCGTCCATTCCAGAAGATTTGTTTGTTTGGTAAGAACCTGTTGTACTTATATTTGTTGCAGAAGTTGTGCCTCCTGCAATATAAATTTCTCCAGTAATAAAATCATATGAACAATCTTCAATAGAGGTAGAATCTCCACCATAATATGTTGCCCATTCTATTACTCCTGATGTATCAAAAGCTGCTATAAAACCATTACTGTTTGCTCCAATCAAATTAGGTTGATGTACTACTCCACTTGATATACCATTTGAAGATTTTGTCTTCCCACATATTACAGTCTGTCCATTTTTACTTGCACATGAATTTACTTGCTCATTTCCCGAACCACCGAAATATGTCCCCCATTTCCTAACTCCATTAGTATCCATATTGATTAAAAACCCATCATTAGCACCGCCAATAACGGATTGATAAGCTGCTACGCTAGAAATGTTATTGTTAGAATTTGTAGTACCTGCTATAAATAAATTCCCATTCCCATCAACTGAACACGACTTTGCAATATCAGTATTTGCCCCTCCATAATATGATCTCCAAACAACTGCTCCAAATGAACTTATTTTTTTCAATAATTGCGTCAGTTTGTCC
>CBFGYQ010000400.1:0-2267 GCA_965652995.1 uncultured bacterium | reverse complement strand
GATATAGGTAAAGTCTTTTACAAACTTGGGTAGATTATTCTTTTGGATGTGAATGGCTTTGTAATCCTTGTCTTTCGAAAGTTCTGCGTGCCGCTGATAAAATTTTTCAGGCAGTACATCTTTCACATTCATACCAAAACACACCTGATTAAAATAGATCTCAAAACCATAATTCTCGAAAAGAGATTTATAATATTCAGGATTGTAGTTCATACAATATAGCGGCTCTTGAAAACCTTCTATTTGTAATCCCCACCACCGATCACGCTCGCCAAAATTTATGGGTCCGTCTATCGCTTCCATGTCACGTTCTTTCATCCAATTCACGCAATGGTCAAATATAAAATTGGCAGAGACTTGGTCATTAATACACTCAAAAAACCCAATGCCGCCTGTAGGTTGCTCGTTTTTATATTTCTTGTTGATGAATGTAGCCACCCTACCCTTCACTTTTCCATTATCATCTTTCAAAAGCCAACGTACACAATCACCTTGTTTGAAAAATTTATTTTTTGAAGGATCAAACACGTCTTCTACATCCTTTTCTAATGGTTGGATCCAATTTTTATCACCTTTATAAATCTCTAAAGGAAGGTCTAAAAAATCTCTACTATCTTTCGGAGTTATTACTTCGTGCATTTGCATGCTGTAAATTTAGTATGTTGTATTCTTCAAATTGTATCGTTGTTTGCACTTTTAAAAATTATCTATTACCTTCAAACCGTTAAAATTTATTCAACCTGATGAAATTTCGTCCACTGGCTGTCGTATTTCTACTTTTGACAGCAATAGTTTTTGGATCCTGCACTAAAGAATTTGTTTGTAAATGCACCATTATCTATACCGGACAACCGGGGCTACCCGATACGTTAGTAAGAGAATATCCTGTAAGAGATACCAAGAAAAAGGCAAAAGCCGTTTGTGAAGAGAATTCTGAAAACGCTGAATTGAATGGAATAAAATCTTCAGAAAGCTGTCATTTGTATTAATGGATTAAGTTTGCGGTTCTATAAAAAATACCGCATTGGCAAATTCTTCTTTTAAATATTATTTCAATCGCATAATTGGTTTCGTACTGCTGCTTTCATTAGCCGCAGTTTTTTTGTTTTCTGGCATTAGCAAGTTGTATGCGTTTGAGCAGTTGCTTTGGAATGTGATGGATGTGGGCATAAGCAATATGTTTTTAGCAGGTGTCATCGCAAGACTTTTCATCGCTTTTGAACTGCTACTCGGCACTTTCTTATTGTTACATCTATACCTCAAAAAATTTACATACCCTGCAGTAATTGGCGTTCTCATTTTCTTCAGTATTTATTTAATATTTCTCATCAGCACTCAAGGGGACAGTGGCAATTGTGGCTGCTTTGGCGAAGCTTATTCTATGAAGCCCTCAGCCGGCATTGTAAAGAATATTATTCTTTTGGGGATCACAGCTTTGCTTTGGATGATGTACCCGATAAAGCCTTATAAAAATTCAAACTGGATCGCGGGCGTTGTCGGATTGGCTTCAATAATAATACCTTTTGTTTTCTATCCTATTGGCGGCTATTCAAATGCTAAAACCATAAATCAACCAATAAACCTGGATGCTCTTTATGCAGAAAACCCAAAACCAAATGTAGAACTAAGAAAAGGCAAACACATTGTTTCTTTTATGAGTTTAAGTTGTCCTCATTGTCAAAAAGCAGCATTTCTTTTTCACGTCTTAAAAAAGCAAAATCCTGAATTTCCTATATACCTTGTAATAGCAGGTAGTGATGAATATGAAAAAGATTTTTTCGAACAATCGAAGGCTGAAAACGTGCCATACATGCGGTTTAGAAATAAAGACGCCTTTGCGTCTTACGCCAAAGATGGCGTTCCTGCTATTTTTTTCATAAACAATTCCGTTATCGAAAAAAGTGCAAATTATTTTCAACTTGATCCTAAAAAAATCAAGGCTTGGTTAAAGGATTAAATTACAGAAAATTAAATAGCAACTTTACTACGCACTATGCTGATAGAAATTTTATATGAAGATGACGATCTGGTAATTGTAAATAAACCGTCGGGATTATTAGTAATACCAGATCGTTTCAATCCAGATTTATCTTCCCTCAACAAAATACTTGAAAAGCAACTTGCACAACAGATATGGGTTGTTCATAGACTAGACAGAGATACCAGTGGTGTTGTTTGTTTTGCAAAGAATGAGGTTGCGCACAAGTATATGTCTGCATTGTTTCAAGGTCACGAAATTGAGAAAATATATACTGCATTGGTGATAG
>CBFGYQ010000399.1:0-2267 GCA_965652995.1 uncultured bacterium | reverse complement strand
CGCCAACCTACTTCCGAGAACAACTGATAAGAAGCTATACATACAAAGGTCCGGGGCTAGAATGGTATTGCCGCATCAAAACAAAACTGGAAAATAATTACGAAGTCTTTCACGACTTACTTCCTAGAAAAGGATTGTTTTACGATTTGGGATGTGGTTATGGATTCATGACGTACATGCTGCATTGGGCAGCACCGGAAAGACAATTTGTAGGCGTGGACTATGATGAAGAGAAAATAGAAATAGCACACCATAACCAGTTCAAAGACGAGGCTACACATTTCGAACATGCTGATCTTACAAAATATAATTTGCAGACTTGTGATGGCATAGTCATAAACGATGTACTTCATTATTTGCTACCGGAAGAACAAAATGCGCTTTTAGAAAAATGCTATAGTGCCTTAAACGAAAAAGGCATCTTGATAATAAGAGATGGTGTATCGGAATTGCAGGATCGTATAAAAGGCACTAAACGCACTGAATTTTGGAGTACTAAGCTTTTGCGATTTAATAAAACAGAAAATGCCCTTCACTACATCAGCCGTTCAAGCATCTCATCTTTCGCGGAAGCACATAATATGCAACTGCAAGTACTTGACATGAGCAAACATACGGCAAACCTGATATTTGTGTTGAGGAAATAATCGTTTTTAGCATTTCGGACAACGTCAGAAAACTCATTATTTGTGTTAGCAGGTCTTTCGACTTGCGTTGAGTAATTCAATCATAGAAAACATGACGCAGGTGGAAACACCCACTGCCACGAGAAAATGAAATATAAGTGCAATGTGAGGACACCATTTCGTGGCAATAAAATTTGTAGGTCTATAAGACCAACAAAGGTGTAAAGAAATAACTAAGGATACTCTATCATCGCTGAAGAAAACTATATTAGTGCGTTTCTAAAGCATGGCGTTCTCCATCACTGTCAATAAGCTCGTACGCTTTTTTTGCATCTTCCTCATTTCCTTGAACAATCAACAAAAATTTACCCGCTTTCAGATAGTCTTCATATTTCTTCGCAACATCTCCTTTTATACTTGACAGCGATAATGCAGAAATTAGACCACCGCCAATAAGTCCTATATCAAACCCTGCAATAGCACCCATTAAAGCACCGGCACCAAATATGAATCCTAACCCCGGAATGGCAAAAACACCTACACCCGACAATATGCCGATGGTAGAACCAATAAGGGTAGATATTCCCACCCGCTTACTAGCTTTTTCCATCAATTCTTCATCCGCCAAGAAATCTGCATCGCCCTCGGCAATACGGCCAATTACTGAAAGTTTTCTCGAAGAATATCCTTGAATATGTAATTTTTTAGCAGCGGCCACAGCCTCTTCTTTTGTGTCATAAACACCTATTGTTGTTTTCATTTTTATAAAATTAGATGTACATAACGTCTAATAAAATCATTCCAGTGAATAACGCGACTATACTGATATTTAACAATGGCTTGATCCACTCTTTCGACATTTATTTACACAACGTTGCAACTTGCATACATTCTAATCTAATATTGTAGACGCAAAAAAAAACCTCCACTCCGGAGGTTTTTCAAAAATATCAATAAGCAAAAACTTATTTCTTCTTAGCTTCTTCAGTTTCAGCTTGCTTTAGTGCACGCGTCATTACTACAGAAGCGATAGGAATACGTGGCGAGTTCATGATCTCCATTTCACCCGCGTTCACATCTTCTACACGCACGTTCTCGTTTATTTTCAAATTTTCGATGTTCACCTCGATAGCTTCCACCAAATGTTTAGGAAGTGTACGCACTTTCAACGATTTCATTTTAGTTTCAAGACGACCACCCACTTTCACACCTTCAGGGGTACCTACAAATTTCAACGGAAGGTTAGCGATCACTTTTCTGTCATCGTTAAGCTCCAAGAAATCGATGTGGTTTAGCTCATCCGTTACCACGTCAAACTGCATATCTTTCAAAATGCATTTGTGTGTTTTACCATCCACGCTGATCTCAGCCAACTGAAAATCCGGTGTGTACACCAGCGAGCGAAAAGCCATTACCGGCGCGCTGAAATGTTTGTTTTCGTTACCATAGATAACGGCAGGTACATGACCTTCAGAACGAAGACGGCGTGTGCTTGACTTACCGAAATCGCTTCTGCTTTTTCCTTCAATTTTTACACTTTTCATGTGTGTTTTGTTTTTGTTTGCTTTCAGCGCCGATCGCATACCCGTCCGAACATCCGGTCGTTGAAAACTGCTTTTCTAATTTTTGTGTAATCCCACT
>CBFGYQ010000398.1:0-2271 GCA_965652995.1 uncultured bacterium | reverse complement strand
CAAAAAAGCTATTCTTCATTCTTGCGCCAAATGAGGGCATGATTTTGGCACTGAACAATGTTAAAAAATATTTTGGAAATAGGGATGTAATTTGAAAGCATCCCTATTTATTTATCAATTATCACCATGAGAATAGTATTAATATGGGTATTGTTGATGCCTGTTTTAGCATATGGTCAAAATGATTCGGCAATAATATTTTCTTCGGAACTACCGGATATTATTGTTGTTGATAAAAAAACATCTAAGAGAAAAATATTCAATTTTCGACTATCTAAATACGCATCATATATTTCATCTGTAATACAATGTGGTGAAAATATTGGTGTTATAGTGCCGGCGAGTATTGAGAATGAATTATATATTGAAAATGTGAACTTACCTATAGACACTTACTACGGTGATCCTACAACAAAACCAACCTATTCTTACTATATTATATTCCCTGCAAAAGATACAAATAAGCTGATACCTGTAATTCCGCAAAAAATAACTTATAGCCGCAAGAAGCTGACACTTCAAATACATCAGCGTTTTTTTCCGCAAGTTCCGGTTAAGCATTTTGTTTTTATGTTAGTTCCCCTCGGCTGGTGCGCGCTCGTAGCGCGTGCCTCTCATTTACTATAACAATGAATATTTTTTATGGTAGCAGGTCTTTCGACCTGCGTCATAATTTGTAATGATATTCACTATTCGGCGCAGGTGGAAACTCCTGCTTCACCTTAAAGTAGCAACAAAAAAGGTTGTCAGAATAAACTGAACAACCTTTCCACATGAAAAAACCACCTATATACTATCTGTGCAAATCAAACCTGTCCAGATTCATCACTTTATCCCAAGCCGCCACAAAATCATTGACAAATTTATCTTTAGCATCGGCACTTGCGTAAACTTCTGCAATGGCACGTAGCTCTGCATTAGAGCCAAAAACTAGATCCGCACGTGTAGCAGTCCATTTTTTTGTTCCAGTTTTGCGGTCATTACCTTCATACAATTCTTTATCATTTCCTACTGCTTTCCATGCAGTATTCATATCAAGCAGATTCGTGAAGAAATCATTGGTAAGTTGTCCTTTACGAGAAGTGAATACGCCATGCTCGCTACCATCATAGTTGGCATTCATCACTCTCATACCACCAACCAATACTGTCATTTCAGGAGCAGTAAGGGTAAGTAAGTTTGCTTTATCAATCAATAATGCTTCTGTAAGAACAGATGATTTTGATTTTCTATAATTACGGAAACCATCTGCTTGAGGCTCCAACCATGCATAAGATTCTACATCAGTTTGTTCTTGCGATGCATCCATACGACCTGCCGTAAAAGGAACTGACACATTATGACCGGCGTCTTTCGCAGCTTTTTCTACACCTACACAACCAGCCAAAACAATGAGATCAGCTAAAGAAACTTTTTTATCAGCACTATTAAATTCTTTTTGGATGTTCTCCAGTATTTCCAATGTCTTTGTAACAAGTGGTGTGTTGTTTACTTTCCAATATTTTGCAGGAGCAAGACGAAGGCGAGCTCCGTTTGCACCACCGCGTTTATCGCTACCACGGAAACTGGAAGCAGAAGCCCAAGCGGTAGAAACCATTTGTTCTATACCCAACCCTGATGCAGTTATTTTTGATTTCAATGATGCGATGTCATTATCATCTATTAATTGATGATCTACTTCAGGTATGGGGTCTTGCCAAAGCAACACTTCACTAGGAACATCAGCACCTATATAACGAGAACGGGGTCCCATATCGCGATGTGTAAGCTTGAACCATGCACGTGCAAATGCATCTGCAAACTGTTCCGGATTTTCTAAAAAGCGGCGTGAAATTTTTTCATATTCGGGATCAAATCTCAATGAAAGATCTGTGGTAAGCATTCTTGGCAAGTGCTTTTTGCTATTATCAAAAGCATCAGGGATTATTGCTTCTGCATTCTTTGCCACCCATTGATGTGCACCGGCCGGACTTTTTGTAAGCTCCCATTCGTACTCGAAAAGATTTTCAAAAAAGTTGTTGCTCCACTGCGTAGGAGTCTTTGTCCATATTACTTCCAATCCACTAGTTATTGTATCTGCACCAACACCACTACCATATTTATTGCTCCAACCAAAACCTTGATGTTCAATATCAACAGCCTCAGGTTCTTTACCTACGTTATCAGAGCTAGCAGCACCATGTGTTTTACCGAAACTATGTCCACCGGCTATCAATGCAACTGTTTCTTCATCGTTCATAGCCATACGACCAAACGTGTCTCTGATATCTC
>CBFGYQ010000397.1:0-2275 GCA_965652995.1 uncultured bacterium | reverse complement strand
CTTGTGTTAAATATTGAATATTCCCTCCGGCACCAGCAGAAATGCCATTATCATCCCAAAAACCCGCAATCATAGGCACATTGGTGTTGGTCGTAGTAAAATTCCCAAAATTGGCATTGTTATACTCATAACTACTAGCTGTATTTATGGGGTTACCTAGTCTAATCATCCCATTTGTAGTTACAGAGAATGTTGTATAAGTTGTTCCGGCAAATACAAATGAAAATCCAATTGGTAAATTGTCTTCAAACCCATCATCACCAGTAGCACTACTAGTTGTACCTGTAATGGCTGTGTAAGTCCCTGTTGTCTGCGCAAAGCCATATTGACTGGAGTTTTGCGCCTTAGCATAGAGTCCTGTAAATAGTACTATAGCAAAAATGGCTAAGACCTTCTGATAGTACCTTCGTTGTAAAGTAAATATCATATCGTAACATTTTATTTCTGCCTACTCTAGATCGGTTTTCGGCTTTCCCCGGATAGAATCAACTTAAGTAAGCAAATATAACGATGTCATAGTACTAAACCTTACAATTCAAATACAAACACATCGTTAACAAACAGCTAACAAAAGGAAGATTCGTGAATTTGTTTTTCTTCATTTTTATCTAATCTTAGTTTTTAAAGTATTAGTTCTTATAGGTTTACTTTTGTCACCATTATGCTACACAAAACAAAAGTAATAGCCACGGTAGGTCCGGCATGTAATACATACGAAAAGTTGTTAGGATTAGTTGAAGCAGGTGTCAATGTTTTCAGGTTAAATTTCTCTCACGGCACACACGAAGAACATTTGAGCGTCATTGAATACATCAATCGAATCAATAACGATTTTCCTTTCAACATAGCTATACTGGCAGATCTGCAAGGTCCAAAATTACGGGTAGGAGATATGGGCGATGGGCTTGTCTTAGAACAAGGAAGCGAATTTTTCTTTACCAACGAAAAAAGAAAAGGAGATAAAGATGGCGTATATATTTCTTACCCCAATTTCCACAACGATGTGCGTATTGGTGAAAAGATTTTGCTTGATGATGGGAAAATGGAAGTGATCGTTACACACATCGAGGAAGATGGTAGAGTAAAAGTGAATGTGCTTACATCGGGAGTCTTGCTTTCTAAAAAAGGAGTGAACCTTCCCGATACAAAAATTTCGCTTCCATCACTTTCTGAAAAAGACTTAAGAGATTTAGAGTTTATCATCAATCAAAAAATAGACTGGATAGCATTGTCTTTTGTCCGAAGACCGGAAGATATTTTGCAACTGCGTGATATACTTTCTCAAAAACTAAGTGATGCTAAGATCATTGCCAAAATAGAAAAACCGGAAGCCTTAGAACATCTTCGTGAGATCATTTTGGCTTCGGATGCTGTAATGGTAGCACGTGGCGATTTGGGTGTGGAGTTACCATTGGAACAAATACCAATGATTCAAAAAACTATCATTAGAAAATGTATTCATCGGGCAAAACCGGTCATCATTGCCACACAAATGATGGAAAGCATGATAGACCGTACAAGACCTAACAGAAGTGAAATAACGGATGTAGCCAATGCTGTTCTAGAAGGTGCAGACGCGGTAATGCTGAGTGGAGAAACTGCTATGGGTCAATACCCGCAACTGGTAGTAAAGACAATGGTAAGTATTATTAACGAAGTGGAAAAAGAAGCTATTGTTTACAACCGAAACCTTACACCACAACCCCACTCTCCTTCTTTCTTGAGCGATGCACTTTGCTATAATGCCTGCGAAATGGCTCGTGATGTAAATGCACACGCTCTTGTTGGTATGACACAATCGGGCAGAACAGGTTTTATGCTTTCGAGCTATCGCCCTAAGTCTCCATTATATGTATTTACAAAAACTCAAACACTTATCAATCAGCTAAGCCTTAGTTGGGGCGTGCAGGCTTTCTTTTATGATAGAGAAGATGACATCAATACTATTCTGGAAGATCTAATCACAATATTGAAAGAAAAAAAGCTACTTCATTCAGGCGATATAGTTATCAATACCGGAAGTACACCCGTTGCAAAACACCTTCCTACCAATATGCTCAAGATCACCAAAGTGGAATAATTGTAAGATTAATGCGCATATTATGTGAATATCTCTTAGGTATTATTAAATTGTTTTTTTATCATAAACCCTTACCTTACGCCCGTTTTAAAAAATTTTATTATTAATGGTTACTACAGAAAAGAAACAAGAAATAAAACTTGAACACGTTGGTATTGACGCAAACACTACTCAAATGTTGGAAAAAGTAAAAAC
>CBFGYQ010000396.1:0-2276 GCA_965652995.1 uncultured bacterium | reverse complement strand
GCCGGTATCATAGCCAGCAAACTCATCTCGGTAGGAATTCCATTCTCATCAAATCCTGCTAACTCTTCATCATCTTGTTGGCTTTGAGTTTCTGCAATAATAGTTCCACCGGTCTTAGAGCCTCTTCTCCAATTATCCACGTTAGCCCTAGTCCCCCACTTTCGTTTAAAATCATTTAACCCTTGCTGCATCAGCACCGGATTAGAAAAATACCAACTAGCTCCAGCATTACCGATATCTTCTGCATCTGTGACTACCAAAGGTGCTGTACCATTTTCAGCGGCAGCAATGCTGTCTTCTCTAGCTCTTTCAAGACCACGGATATAACGGCGAATTATTTCACGTTGCTCTTTTTCACTCATATTAGAAAGTGCCAGTAAACTATCCTGCTCACGGATCACTTGCGTAGGATAAGCTACTTTATCTAATACACCTGCTCTTTTCACAGCTACTGTCACAATAGTATCCGTAGACGCATATTTTGCCAAATAAGAAGCACTATCATAAGAGAGTTTAGCATTGGCATAATCGCCTTTTGCATAATACACATTCCCAAGACTACTGAAAGAAAGTGCTTTTTGCTTTTTGGTAGATTTTGGAGTGCTTATACTTTTCTGTAAATAATCGACAGCCTCATCAAAACGATTACTGTTGGCAGCCAAGCGACCTAGGATGTAATAAACTTGCTCATAGTAAGGAGCATATTTACCATCGTTCAGCATTTTTTTCAAACCGGCCATGGCTTCTTCCTGATCGCCTCCTTCCTGCATTTTATTATAAGCCAAATTCTTCCTTGCATAAAAATCCATTTCTATTTTCGGCTTCAGATCTATTACATTTTGGAATTGTGTGGAGGCTTCAGCGTATTTACCTTGTTCATTCAATAGTTGTCCGTTTAAGTAACCGGCTCTCATCCGAATCCAGTCAGGTAATTCATTATCCGCATTTACGATGGTCAATTGGTCTGATGCTTCGCGATAATTATCTCTGCCCAAATTCAAATAAGCTTTTTCGAGTGCTACGCGCCCTTTACTTTGCTCTGAAAAGTTTTTATCACTTTCCAGCAAATCCAGAATAGATTCCGCTTCTCCTTCTTTGTGTGCTTCTGTATAGGTTCGTGCCAACCATAGAATTGCTTCATTATTAACAGATTTGTGTTTCAAAAAATCAAGCGTTCCACTTTCTTCTTTTTCCACCACAGAAACAGGTTCTTTAGAACGTTTTCTGTCTTTACGCGCAGCTTCTTTTTGTTCCTTAGCTTTTCGTTGCTGATTCATGCTAATGATGTAGCGGAATGCAGTCTCAGCATTTTCATAATCTCCTTTGTAATAATAAGCTTGACCTAGAAGTAAGTAAAGATCATCCCCCCATTTGGTGCGTGGGTCATGGATTTGAATACCAAGAGATGCTTTTTGGATAATGCTGTCCATATCTGAAGCCAGCTTAGTAGAATCTCTATCTGGGTCGAATGGGAAAAGTGCGATTGTAGAGTCATAGTTTTCTCTATTCATCCGTTGCATATTATCCAATGCTTCATCCATTTTCCGTTCGGCATTGAAATAATAATTATAGCGTGTAAATGTATTTTGAAGGACTCGTCGCGGTAATGACCATTTCTTTTTGAGCATTTTTTCATTGCTCCAGGCCTTATGCTTTTTCTCAATTTTTATCTTTAAAGCAAGCTCCATTTTCTCTTCCTTCTTCTTCTCTTGCGATTTTTTGTAACGTTCTCGCTCTTCTTTTTTCTTAGCCAAACTGTCCGCCCGTTCTTTACGAACCTTCGCTAGGCTGTCTGCTCGTTGCGTTCGTACCAATGTCAAACTATCATTTATATGCTTTCGTGCAGCTGTTGCGGAATCAAGAATACGTTGTCGTACAGTTCGCAGACTATCATTGAACTCTTGCCTAGCGATCCGCGCACTATCCAGCCGTTGCTGTCGAGAGATGGCAACACTATCTTTATAACGTTTGCTTGTTTTGTAGGCTCGAATAACAGCAAGACTATCTGCCCGTTTTTTTTTGAACCGCCCTTATGGCCTCCAATGCTGCGGTACGCTCAGCCCTCGCACTATCAAGCACTCTCGTTCTTTCTGTCCGTACAGAATCATTGTAAGCTGTACGTTCAGCTTTTATACTATCCAGTCTGTTTTGTCGTACTGTAGCAACGCTGTCTTTATAATGCTTGCTTTCTCTGTAAGCGCGAATAGTAGCAAGACTATCGGTAACGTGCTTTCTTGCGAGCTTCACGCTATCGTTGTATTTTGTTCTAGCTTCTC
>CBFGYQ010000395.1:0-2278 GCA_965652995.1 uncultured bacterium | reverse complement strand
CCAAGCGATGCTAGTGATTGTGCTGATGCCAGCCCAATACCTTGCGTGCTACCGGCTACTAAAACTGTTTTTCCTGAAAGATCTAATGAAAGCATAATTTAGTTGAATAGTTAGATTGGCTGAATAGTTGACTGAAATAGTTAGCTAAACAACATGTTATAAAGTTATTTCTTGATGCTTAAAATGATGGACTTCAAATTGCAAATGGACAAAAGTACAAATCAACCAAAGGCTAGTCTTCTACCTTCACTTCAATTTCGCGACCTTCAAATTTCCTATCACGTAAGTTGTAAACATCACCCGCAGACATCATATGTACAATGATATTCTCCACAGAGATAGGACTTCCAAATTCTATATCAGCAATATTGTTATAGTCTATGTTTTTACCATCAATTATTACAACAGTGCCCAGCCCTACAGCTTTCAGGTGGTGTCCTTCAGTTACGATCACACCGGTGTTTTCTCCCAAACCAATGCCTATAGCTCCCGGGTATGCAGCTATCGCTTGTGCTAATCTGTTGAATCTTCCGCGCTTATCAAAATGTGTATCTATGATCACATTTTGTATCAAGCCCATTCCTGTCGTGATACGAACTTCTCCTTTCAAATGAGCCACCGACGCATTTCCTTCGTAGATCATGGTATTGCTCATAGCCATTGCACCGGCGCTGGTGCCTCCGATCACAAAATGGTCGCCGTAATATTTCTCTTTTAAAAGTTGAATGAACTCAGTGCCTCCAAAAATGGAAGAAAGACGCAACTGATTGCCACCGGATAACATAAGGCAACTTGCATTCTTGAGACGTTCCAGATATTCAGGGTTAGAAGTATCTTCTCTATTGCGGATGCGCATGTGACCGATATTCTTCACTCCCAATTTCTCGAAACCACCTTTGTAATTATCAAAAACCTCATCGGGTATAGAAGATGCAGTTGTTACAACTTCTACGCAAAGCTCTTTTTCGCTATCAATAAGGTTGATGATTTTACTAAGGATGCCAAGCTCAAAGAAGTTGAGGCGATTACGTTCTATAATCCCTTTTTCCAAATCAGTGCCTTTATCTTCTGCACCACCTACCGCAACAAGAAAACCCTTGGGAACTGCAAAATGATTCAAAACAAAATACTATTTAATCCGGCATCAAAAATAATACAAATCAAAGCCAATAGCTATTAGCGTAGGGTCTAATTCACAACCTAATTATAAATTGTGGAAATTTTTATGTTCCAAACTTTGGAATGCCGATAAGGCTCTAGTGGCGTTGGCACCATTCGTCTATTGCATTACTATTGGCCAATTCTCTTATAAACCTGTAACACAAATACCAACGGAATAAGGTGTTACGTCAGGTCCTTTCCCATCTTTGAAAACACCACCCAAATTATATGCACCCATCAGTGTTACATTCCCCCAACCTAAGCGCAAAGTTGCAGCATAACGCCAGTTTTCGAAGAAACGTTTAGTGCTTTCTTTTTCCACTACTTTAGTACCGTCTACATTGTATCTGCCACGAGTATGTACAGTAAGAAGAGTTCCCACACGTAGCCCTAGAGCAGCTTTAAAACCTACATTTCTGTTTTCTTTATTTCCAAAATAGCGCAACTCGAAAGGAGCTTCTACAAACGCACTGGAAATCTTATATCTTTTGTAGTCTTTGGTTTCAGGTATGAAACGTGCCACTGCTGCGCTGCCGGTATCTGTTAATACTAATTCTTGATCTTTCAGCATTAAAGAGGAAGTACCGATACCGATGCCTGCTGCAAAACTGAAGTTCGATTTTGCAATAGGAAAATCGTAGCATAAATACAGATTGATGCCGCGCCCGAAACCGGAAATATTTACAGAGTCAGGTTTGTCAAGCCAGTTGTCATAGGTAAGTTGGAACATTAGAAAGTCGCGAGAGGGCTTTTTAATGGCTTTTTTATTTTCATCAGTAGTGGCATCCTGTGCAAAAACAGAGGCTGTTTGTAAGAAAAAAATTGCGAGTAATAGGGCAATCCGATTGTACATAGCAAAAAATTAGAGCGCAAATATAATAGCGGACAGATGTTTTATTTGTTAAAAACCATCTGCACTGCATTTTGTTATGTGGTTATATCGTATCAGCGAAGGAAATGTTACAGTATGACTTTGGAAAAGAGGTTGCTTACAAGAAAGTTTCTGTATTTGGAATTTAGTGTTTGCGATTTGGTATTTGTACATTTCATCCCTTATCTTTGCCATCCTTTAAAAGTATCACGGAGGTATTAGCTCAGTTGGTTAGAGCGTCGGATT
>CBFGYQ010000394.1:0-2298 GCA_965652995.1 uncultured bacterium | reverse complement strand
TCATTCAGGATTTTGGTCAATTCTTCTTTTAGGTTTTTCTCGTTCAAGTCATCTTGTATCAATTCCTTTATAACAGGTTTATCCATGATAAGATTGACCAGAGAAATATATTTCACCTTCACCAACTTTTTTGCCAACCAAAAAGAAACAGGGTTGCCTCGGTAACATACAATTTGTGGAACGCCGAATAAAGCAGTTTCTAACGTTGCAGTGCCGCTGGTAACTAATGCAGCAGTTGCTTGTTTTAGCAGGTTATACGTTTGTCCTTTTGCAAGTTGTACATTATCACTACCTATTAACTCTCTATACACATTATCTTCCATTGAAGGTGCTTGCGCAATTATGAATTGGTAATCAGGAAAATGTTTAACCATCTTCAACATCTCAGGTAGCTTTTGCAGAATCTCCTGTTTACGGCTGCCTGGGAGTAACGCAATGATAGGCTTCTCGGATAATGAAGTAGAAAGGGTATTTTTTTTCTCGTTGTCAACTACCTCAATTAGTGGATGACCAACATATATGACGTCAAAATTTCGTTGTTTATAAAAATCAACTTCAAAAGGAAGGATGACAAGCATCTTGTCTACATCACGACGCAGCTTTTCAACCCTGTTTGCTTTCCAAGCCCAAACCTGCGGCGAGATATACCAAACGATTTTCAATCCTTGTTTTTTTGCCCACTCTGCTATTCGGATATTGAAACCGGGGTAGTCTATTAATACCAAAACATCTGGGTTGTATTTGATAATATCTTCTTTGCAAAATTTTATGTTGTTGAGAATAGTTCCTAAGTGTTTGATAACTTCTACAAAACCCATGAAAGCTAGGTCGCGGTAATGCTTTACCAATGTTGAGCCAGCTGCTTCCATTTTATCACCGCCCCATGCTCTTATATCAGCATCTTTATCTTTTTTGTGTAATTCTTTAATAAGATTACTACCATGAAGATCTCCGCTCGCTTCGCCTGCAATAATGTAGTACCGCATAAATGTTCAAATAATAAGCATCAAAAATAAAGACTAATCGTGTAGTGAAAATTTCATGTTTACATGGTGAGGGGTTTATTTTTCTCAGTTCTTACCTTTACGGCTCATTTTTTCTCTGATTCATGAAATACTCATCTATTCCTTCTAAGCTTTATACTCAAAATCGTCAACGCTTCATGAAAGCCATGAAGCCCAATAGCATTGCTATTTTCCCGGCTAATCCAGAGCTTCCTGAAAATGGAGATGCAACCTACAAATACAAATCAAACTCTGATGTGGTATGGCTGAGTGGTGTAGTGCAGGAGAAAACAATGGTAATTCTTTATCCTGACAATGCAGATAAAAATGCACGTGAAGTGTTGGTTGTGCAACGTCCTAATGAACATCTTGAAAAATGGAATGGACATCTTTTGCGTAAAGACGAAGCCACAAAAATTTCAGGAATTGAGAACATACAGTTTGTAGATAGCATCGACGCACAACTTCATGTTTGGATGCATCATGCCGATACCGTTTACCTGAATACCAACGAAAACGACAGACTCAATATTTCCAATCCACGTACCGATCTCTTGTTTGTTCATGACTTCATGAATAAATATCCGGTGCATAATTATGAACGTGCTGCGCGTATCATAAAACAGCTTCGTGCAGTGAAAACGAAAGAAGAAGTGGAAGTGACAAAAGTGGCGGTAGATATTACCAGAAAAGCGTTTGAGCGTATTTGTAAATTCATAAAACCGGGTGTGATGGAGTATGAAGTGGAAGCAGAGATTACGCATGAGTTTCTTCGCAACAGAGGAACGCGTCATGCTTATGGTTGCATTCTAGCATCTGGTGACAGTGCACGCGTGTTGCACTATGTAGAGAATAATCAGGAGTGTAAAGATGGTGACCTTATTTTGATGGACTTCGGTGCTGAATACGGAAATTATTGCGCTGACCTTTCTCGAACTATTCCGGTAAATGGCAAGTTTACCAAACGACAAAAAGAAGTGTATAACGCATGTCTTGCTGTACACAATTATTGCGCAAGCATTCTAAAACCCAACATCAATTATGCTGCTTACATAGGCAAAGTAAATGCTGAAATGGAAAAGCAGTTGATGAAAATAGGATTGATCTCAAAAACAGACATTAAAAATCAAGACCCTGAAAATCCTGCTTATCGCAAATATTTTTATCATGGCATAGGTCACCATTTAGGTATAGATGTGCATGATGTTGGTACTCGCAATGAAGCGGTGAAAGAAGGAATGTTATTCACTATCGAACCGGGCATCTATATTGAAGAAGAAAAAATGGGTATTCG
>CBFGYQ010000393.1:0-2317 GCA_965652995.1 uncultured bacterium | reverse complement strand
CTATTTCAAGCAAAGTGTTTAAAAATTCATAAGGTAGATGTAGCAAAGGGTAATCTCTGTACAGCATGATGAAAAGTGCATTGCGATTGGCTTGCAGACTTAATTTTTTGTTTTCAGAAGCTTCTCCTGTGATGAAGAGTTTATCGAAAACATCCAAATTCCCTTTCTCCATTTCCGACAGACTAGACGCATACACACCGCGATATTTTTGCCAAAAGCTAGTTTCATTTTCCCAATACGTATTGTCTGTAATGAAAGGCATACGTTGTAACCATTTGTTCACAAGTGATAAAAGAGATTCTTCTTTTTCTGCGGCTTTTACCTTTTCTACATCTTCCGGTTTTAATTGAGAGAGATAATAGGCTTGACCATGTCTTTGAGAAAACTCTAACCCTAGCATAGCTTCCATGATCTTAAACTGTATACTTTGAAAACCTGATGCAGGGCGTAATAAATCTCTAAAGTCTAAAAAATCAAGAGGAGTCATGGTTTCCATAATACCCATCTGGCTCACTGCTATTTCTATAATGCTTGATACTCTTTTAAGTCTATGTAGGCAATTATAAACATCAGGTGAGTTGTTGGGGATGTTTGATTTTTTGAATACTTCTCTTACTATAGTTAGCTCATGCAATATTTGTTTGAACCAAAGCTCATAGGTCTGGTGTATTATTATAAAAAGCATTTCGTCATTAGCACTTATTCCTTCTTTAGCACTTTCGGGCTCTTGTGCGTTTAAGATTTTATCTAGTTGTAAGTATTCACCGTAGTAAACTGGTTTTCTTTCTGTCATAAGGGTGGAAAGTTACAAAATGTTGAAAATAAAACTTTGGGTATAAACCACTACGTGGTAGCACGTACAAAAAAATACGTGTGTCTTGGTATTTCCAGAGAATAATGTCAATTCTACATTTACTCAAAAAATAATTCATCATGAAAAAGCTTCTTTTACCCCTGATCCTTCTGACTGCATTTGAAAATGCAAACGCAGCGAAGTGGCGTGTAAACAACACTACAGGCGTCAATGCCAATTTTACAACCTTGGCTGCAGCTATCACTGCTGCAACTGCCGGAGATACTATTTATGTAGAACCGTCGGTAAACTCCGTCGGTGGCGGCACGCTCAACAAACAGTTGACGATAATTGGGAATGGCTATTTTACATCTACGCCCTCTAGTAGTATCAATACAATGAATCCTAACTTACAAGCAAATATGGCAAGTTCAACTGTTTCAGGAATAACTTTTGACGTAGGCAGCCAGAACAGTACAGTTATGGGGTTGTTTATTAATGGAGATGTTTATACTTATGTTTCCAACCTCAATATTAAACGTTGTCACATTACAGGACTCATTCGTTTAAGTAATTATCAAAACGCGAATTATGTAAATGTTTCTAACATTGATATTCGTCAGTGCGTTCTAGCAGGCGGAATAGTTACCACACAGTTTAGTACGAATAGTGGTGCTGTTGGGATAACTAATCTTAATATCCAGAACAACATCTTATCTACTTATTTCTATGTTCAAATTTCACTTCCCTCAGGTATTAGTGGTTTTATGATGAACAATGTTTTCTACACCCCTTATTACGCGCTTGATGTGTACAATTTTCAGTTGAATAATAACATAATGCTCAGTGGAGGAGTTTTCAACACAAACAATAACGTATATTTCAATAATATAGCAGGCAACAGCGCATGGGGAACGGCAAACAGCAATCAGGCAAATGTTTCAACCACTTCACTTTTTCAAAATTATGGAAGCGGTGCAGCAGATACTAGCTATGTCTTAAATCCTTCGGGTCCTGGTATAGGCGCAGGCTTTGGTAGTGTGAATGTTGGTCCTTACGGAGGTCCTGATCCTTACAGAAAAAGCGGTATTCCTCCCGTGCCATCAATATACATGTTCTCGGCACCTGCTACTACTACCACTTCTAATTTACCTGTAACCATTAGCACAAGAAGCAACGACTAAGAAAACCTATTTCCTGACTTTTAAAATTGAAGCTTATGAAAAAGGTTTTAAAGAGTATAATTATTTGGGTAATTAATGTATGTGTTGCTACTACAGTTTTTGCACAATCTAATATTACGGATGCAGAGTATTTTTTCGACAATGATCCCGGGTTTGGAAATGGCACAGCTATCACCATCACTACGCCTGCTATAAATATTTCCTCGCTGTCGTTCAATGCCGGTGTTTCCTCGCTTAACAATGGAATGCACACACTTTTTGTTCGATCCAAAAATGCGAACGGAACATGGAGTGTAACCAATAAAATGTACATAGCAAAAGTGCAGACATTGGGTGGTAA
>CBFGYQ010000392.1:0-2317 GCA_965652995.1 uncultured bacterium | reverse complement strand
GGTTGGCACTTACATTTCTATTGATGACCAGCTACGCGAATGGGAACGCAGAGAAATAGACATTTTGCACCAAATCTGCATTCACAAAACTCAACCCTTCTTGTTGCCCACTACGCGTAAGGAACGGACGATACACTTCAAAATCATTCACGTAAACCAAATTCTCATCATAGTTACCACCTCTTACTGTGTATTGCGAAGTCAATTCATTATTTGTGCCTACAAAGGTTTTCAAAATTCCTTCGATGCCGCCGATGGTACTTGGCAACATTCCTGCTTTCCGTGCATCTATCTGTATCGCGCCGGCTTCAGTTTTTGTGCGGTCGTCTTGCAACACATATTCATCAAGTGTATTATCACGCTTTTTCAACGTTATGTCAAGCACGCGACGCTCATTAGGAGCAAGCGTCACCGATTTCTTCTCAACAAAAAAGCTCACATTATCAAACACGATAGTTTGTCGCTCACCGGAAGGAACAGAGATTTCGTAACTGCCATCGGGTTTGGTGTTCGTGCCAATGCCCGTTCCTTCTATTGCAACGGTTACAAGTTCTATTGGTTTGCCTTTATCGTCTTTTACAACGCCCGTCAACACACCGTTTTGCGCGAATACAGCAAGCGTTACGAACAACAATAAAAAGGATAAAAATGTTCTTTTCAAAGTATATGATTCAAAGTTGAAATCTGTATAGCTAAAAATGTTTCACACAAAGGACACAACGAGTTACCAAGAAACCAAGACTTTGTATCGTAGCATTCTTTGTAGTCTTTGTGTGAACCTTTCCTTCTAAACGAATATAGTCTGAAATTATTTCCCTGCGGCTTTCAATTTTTTGATAGTATCAACCGGGTCGGGTGATGAAAACACTGTATTCCCTGCCACCAGTACATCTGCTCCTGCTGCTAAAATATCACCGGCATTTTCCAACGTCACGCCGCCATCTATTTCTATCAATGTGTTTGCATTCGCATCAGAAATAATTTTTTTTGCTCTACGGATCTTATCGTAGGTAAGAGGCAAAAACTTTTGCCCCCCAAAACCTGGATTGATGCTCATAATAAGCAACAAATCTATTTCATGAATAATGTCTGCTACCATTTCCACCGGTGTGTGCGGATTGATCGATAAACCTGCTTTCATGCCAAGCGATTTTATCGTAGTGAGATTGCGATGAATATGGAATCCGGTCTCATAATGTACAGTAAGATAATCTGCACCTGCTTTTTTAAAATCTTCAAAATACTTTTCAGGTTCTACGATCATGAGATGTACATCAAACGTTTTCTTAGCAACCTTTTTCATTTGTGCGATGATGGGCATGCCATAACTGATATTGGGAACGAATCTGCCATCCATCACATCCAAGTGAAACCAATCTGCTTCACTGTTGTTGATCATCTCAATATCTTTCCCAAGATTCAGAAAGTTGGCGGAAAGAATGGAAGGTGCTATTATCGGCATAGTATAATTTTTATTTTTCATGCAAAGACACAAACGAGCAAGGCTTGGTTATTTTCATCAGTCTTCGACTACACTCAGACTGACAAGCTCATCATTCACAATTCATCATTAATAATTTTTACCCGCCTACTCTTTTCAGTGCATCTTTTGCTTCTTTATAATCTTTATTAAATGTCAATGCTTGTTTATAATCTGATGCTGCTTCTGTGTTTTTGTTCATGAGTTCGCTGCACAAACCACGATTGTAATACGCGCCTGCATTTGTAGGTTCCAATGCCAAGACTTTATCAAACTGGTTGTGCGCTTTCTCTAAAGAATCTTGCTGCATCAAAATAAATCCGGTATTGAAATAGGCATCAGCAAAATTCTTGTTGCTTACCATGCTGCGTCTGTATTCATTTTTTGCTTCTTCGTATCGCTCGCGAGTTTGGTAATACATACCTTTTGCATACAAAGACGAAACATCGTTAGTGTCAGCACGATAAGCATTTTCAAAATACTTCAATGCTACTGAATCACCTTGTTTCTCGTACTCCATACCAAGTTGAAACAACGCATCTTTATAATCAGGTTGAATTTGTATAGCCGTCAAAAAACTGGAGAGTGCTTTGGCAGAACTATCGCTAAGATCTTTGTAGATCATGCCTTTTAAAAAATAGGCTTCAGGGTTCATGGCATCTTCACGCAGCACTTTGTTGATCTCTTTGAAAGCATTGGGATAATCTCTTGTGTACACGAGCATCTTCGCGATCTTCATGTGTGCTTTAGGGTCGTCGGGGTTCAATTCTATTGCTTTTCTGATCCAAGCCATAATTTATCAAAGAAAAACATTCTTCATTTATCTTAGTTTTGCAC
>CBFGYQ010000391.1:0-2323 GCA_965652995.1 uncultured bacterium | reverse complement strand
TCAAATACCCGTTGTTCAACACTTCTTCCGCTTGCGACAAATCATCTATATACCTTCTCACCACTGCCATCATACGCGGGTAAAAAAGCTTGTACAACCGTTCTTGGGAGCTGCGTTCGTTGCGAATGCATCCCGTTATGAGCTCTTCTAACTCACTCGTTTGTTCTGTTACGTTATATGTCAATGCTATTGGCAAGTAATGGTAGATTAAAAAAACCAACTTAATAGACTGTGAATCTACTCGTTAAGTTGGGGTGAACTGAAAATTAGTTGCCCATCAAAGTTATAAAATAGAAAACTCATACTAAAACGACATTATATTAGGAATAATTGTGGGCTGTAGGGTGCTCATCTTTAATCAACTCCGGCTCGGGCTGTGCGTTGCTACTCCGTCACAAAGCTTACTTAACAAAACCGCCAGTAGGACTGCCATCCAACAGCCTGTGATAGACGCTTGCAGTTAATTTTGGTAATATCAACAATAGTACGGATATCTATTTTATTTTTGAATTAGATGATTTATCCGTGCCGTTGCTGGTGTTATCACCAGCAACCCACTAATCCAAATAACTTCTTAGAAAAGAGAATGAGTTATCGTTTTCCATGTAAAATCTAGCAGAAGAATAGAAATAATCTTCAGCCCTCTCACAAAGATCAGCACGCACAGGGTTTTCATGAATGTAGTGTAACTTCTGCAATAACACATCTTCGCTCCAAATAGGCACAGATAAAGGATTTCGCTCCCAAAATTGATACATTCTGTCTTTTGCATTCACCTTAAACATCTCCAACACCTTTGGGTGATGTGCCATTAAATCGAACCGTATTTGTTGTGCTGTATATTTTAGAAAGTCGCGTTGCACATTTTGCAAAACATGAGGGTGGCGAATATGCCATAGAACATGGATATGGTTGTTCGTGATAACAAATCCATACAGATATATTCGTTCGTTTGTTACAAGAAAATATAAACTATCAAGAATGATATTCTTGTACTTATCTGGTTTTAGAAGATGCTTCCAGTCTAAGATCGTTGCAGTAAAGTATTGAATATCGTAGCGGCGCATTTGATAGTAATTTATGAGTTGCTGGTGATAACACCAGCAACGGCGGCAACACCAACAACGGCATCTAATAAGACGTTTAAACTATTTCATCTAACAACATTTTGTGTTTAGATAAAACAAATCCAAACCCAAAAACTCACCCGACCAACTTTCTCAAACTCTCTACAAAACCGTTCAAATCATTCTTCGTTTTTTCATCAACAAATTCACCTTTCACCTTTCCTTTCATTCCTTGAATTATTAAAGTAGTTTCAGGCACAAACTTCGCCATCAACGTTTTCATAATCAGTTGTAATTCTTCATGCCCTTTTTCGCCACTTGCAGACGCCGTAATAATACCAACTGGTTTACCAGAAAATATCGTGGTAGAAACGCACCATTCAATTACATTTTTCAATCCACTCGGAATACTGAATACATACTCTGGTGTACAAATGATTACACCATCTGCTTTGTCTATATTTTCACGAAACTCCAAAATTTTTTTGGGTGTATTGCCAAGAGATAACTCGGGATCAAAATGAGGGAATTTCTTCAAGTCATCACAAATAATGAATTGAAAATAATCTTTAGCAGACTGCGCCAAGTACTCGATCAAAACACCATTTGCAGATTTACTACTCGCGCTGCCGTTTATTACAAAAATGGATTTTATGTTATTATCACTTTTCATACAGTTCAATTAAAAAAGCAGCCCTCAAGCTGCTTCATTCAAAATTCATAATTCACAACTCACAATTAATTCTACACTTGTCTGTCTGCATCAAATGCTTCTAATTCATTAGCCACTGCAGTCAAGAAACTCGCACCCAACGAACCATCTACAATACGATGATCGTAGCTAAGTGATAGATACATCATGTGACGAATAGCGATCACATCACCCGCTTCTGTTTCCAACACCATTGGGCGTTTTTTGATGCTACCAACAGCTAGTATCGCTACTTGCGGTTGATTGATGATTGGTGTACCCATCAGGCTACCAAACGTACCTACGTTCGTCAATGTAAATGTACCGCCCTGTGTATCATCGGCTTTCAATTTATTGTTGCGGGCTGCATTTGCCAATCCGTTCACATCTTTGGTAAGACCCAAAAGGTTTTTAGTGTCAGAGTTTTTAATAACAGGAACGATCAAATTACCACTTGGCAATGCCGTAGCCATACCGATATTGATGTCTTTCTTCACGATTATTTTATCGCCATCTAAACTGCTGTTTATCATCGGGTATTTGCGAATACAATTCACGATCGCTT
>CBFGYQ010000390.1:0-2335 GCA_965652995.1 uncultured bacterium | reverse complement strand
GAAAAATATTAGTCACTAGAAACCTTAAAGACATTCAAGATGTTTTGGAGGAGCAACATTTTTTACGCATCCATCGTCAATACATCGCCAATCTTAATCTTGTAAAATCCTTCAATAGAAACGAAAACATATTAACCATGACTAGTGGTGATAGCATTCCAGTATCACGCAGCCAAAAACAAAATCTGATAGATCAATATGGATGGTTGTAAATTATTTTTTGACAATTCTTATCTCCACTCGCCTATTTCCAGATGCTTGTTCCTGAGTTTCTTCTATCGCAAATATCGGTCGAGACTTCCCAAAGCCTTGATAACTGAGGCGGTTTGCTGCAATACCTCTTGCTTTTAAATATTCATAAATAAATTTTGCTCTGTTGTGGGAAAGATCCATTTGTCCGGAATCGAGATCGTAAGCATCTGGTACGTTGGTGACACAGCACACATGACCTTCAATAGATATCTCCATGTCAGGATTTTCTTTCATTACCCTAAGCAAGTTTTGCAACTCTTCGTCTGATGTGTTTTTAGGAAAATGCCTACCCATCGGGAAGTAAATATTCTTTAGGATAAACGACTTACCAACAGGAACATTTTCAATCAAAAATCCTTCATCAGATGTGGAAGGCGGCACTTCTTGTTTCTCTCGTGGCCGCATAATAACGGTCATATCTCCACGCTCTTCTAAAGAAACTTCATTCCTTTTATTAATCTTCTCATACTCCATCACAATATCTACCCTTCTATCAGAAGCTATTCCTTCATCTTTCCCAAATGTGTCTTTTCTTTTCACTTCCCCCCTACCAACTACGGTTCTTATTTCATTTAAGTTAAGGTCAAAATTTTTCAGATAATTTTTCACGTTATTGGCCCTACGTTGCGAAAGCAAAAGATTATAATCTTCCGATGCTATAAAATCCGCATAGCCGACAATAGCGATAGGTGCGCGCTTGTTTATTTTTTTATCGGAGTAAAGTTTGTTGATAATATTTTGTGCTCTTATATTCAACGTTGGAACGTCCAAATCAAAGTATACAGAAAAGGTATCGTTCTTTGATTGTGCAAAAGAATATTGCACAACAAAACACAATAAGAATACAAGCTTCCGAACCTTCATATACTCAATTTAGTAAGTCCATTTCTTTTTACAAAACATAACCTCTTCCTCTCCGATTTCTACGGCAAAAATTACAGCAGTTTGTAAGCACTCTGAATACAGATACTGTTATCTCACCACTCCTTTCAAGTCATTCAAATCCACATCACCGTCTTTGTCTTTGTCAAGAAATGATTTTCCAAGTTGAGACAGAATAGAGCCACCGCCTTGTTGTGCTTGTGGTTGTTGTTGACCGCCAGTCAGAGATCCTATAATATCAGGAAGACTAAAACCATTATCGTTAGGATCATTTGTTCTTTTAGAAAGTTGAGATAGCACCAAAGGAATGAGCATGGCAGCTATCTGCATTGCAGTTTGTTTACTGATACCAAATTTTTCAGTGATCCCACCTAAGAAATTATTACTGATGTTTTGTACCGCCGGGTTGCTTTGATCGATCGCATTGGGGTTTTGTAAAAAATCGGTAAGCTGTTGTGTTTGTCCATTAGCCGCCATATTCTGCAAGCCGGAAAAAATAGCATTTTGTGCTTCCTGCATTACACCTTCGTTATATTGATTAGGCACTTCTGCATTATCTACTACAGCGTTTTGTCCGAATTGGCGTATGATTTGATTCAGTTGTTCTAACATGATGTTTGTTTTTAAAAGGATGAACAATTTTGGAATAGTGAAAATAACTAAAAATGAGCAGGGATGGTGTTAATTATCCTTCTTCATAAAATGGCAAATAACCGAGCCTTGCTATATCATCCTTAGTTGTTGTCAAATGAGTTTTCCCATCCTTCAAAACATACAAGCGGTCGCTTATTTCTGTAATGTGGCGGTGCATATGGTCGGTGATGAAAAAGCCTTTTGTTTTCTTTTCTTCTTCCAATAATGCTTTCACGTTTTCTACCTGCAAAGGACTTAAGTGTGTAAAAGGCTCATCCAACATAGCAAATTGAGAAGGTGATTTCACGATAAGATACAGTTCTATCAACCGATGTTCGCCACCTGATAAATGACTGACAGAGAATTTGTATTTCTCACTATACTCGGGAAATCTTGTTGTAAATTCATCGAAAACAAGTTTGTAATCTTTAAAAACTCTTTTCAATGAAAGATGTTTTGGAATAAAATTGAATTGCGGCAGGTACAACATCAAGTCCGGCTGTTTATATACCTCATTCTGACGCACACCATCAAATCCCTTTTCCCAAAAGTCTTTCCACCATGATTT
>CBFGYQ010000389.1:0-2338 GCA_965652995.1 uncultured bacterium | reverse complement strand
TTTATTGCCATTTTTCCACTACTAAGACACTCTTCCATAAATATTATTTAGTTTGCCTGACGAATGTCTAAATTTAAAACAGCCATTTTCAGGTCTGCTCCGGTAAGGTCGCTACATACATTTGCAAAACGCACCATACTTCCGGGGGCGGAAGGACTTACTATAAAAGAAGTGGCAGGTTTTTTCTTTAAGCAGGTAGGTAATACCAAGCTCAACGAAAGAAGCGCAGCTGCTACTTATAACTTTTTGATGGCACTCCCCCCTACGTTGCTATTCCTATTTTCTCTCGTGCCTTATCTGCCTTTGGAAGGCGTTCAAGAAACAATTAACTACGCTATTTTTATCATTACCCCAAGTGTGACCGTTCAGAAAAGCATTACTGGCGTCATCAATGACTTTATGGACAAAGAGCGCAGAGATTTACTTTCTTTCGGTATCGTACTTACCATATTTTTCTCATCAAATGGTATGATGGGACTAATGAGAAGCTTTGATAAGAGTAACCATCTTTATGTAGAGCGAACAGGGTTAAAACGTAGATGGACAGCAATAAAATTAACGCTCATGCTTATTATTGTAGCCATCATTTCTCTTACTGCACTTATCATTCAATCAAGTGCGATCAATAGTTGGATACTTAAATTATACGATAATGTCATCCTCGTCAAAGTGTTTAGTTTTTTAATATTGGTGATAGTAATCTTCTTTTCTATTTGCATTATTTATAAATATGGTCCTTCACTTACTGATAGATTTCACTTCATATCACCCGGAGCATTTTTCTCTACGTTTCTCATAGTGCTGGCAACGTCTATTTTCTTTTTTCTTGTAGATAATTTTTTGAATTACAACAAAGTCTATGGGCCTATCGGCACTTTAATAGCCTTTATGGTGTGGATCCGTATCAATACACTTATCATTCTTTTAGGGTATGAATTGAACGTAAGTATTATTATTGGAAAGACGGAACAGGAGAAAAAATTACAGAAATAACATTTTCATTTGATCAATGTTGTATAGTTTACACCAAAACTTAAAAACATGAAAAAACTTTTCAGCACGCTTCTAGGTATCTCATTACTTTCAGTAGCTTATGCACAGGATATAAAACCATTGGAGATAGGCAGTAAAATGCCGGCATCTGAGGTAATTATGAAAGATGTTAACGGTAAAGAAATTTCACTGGAAAAGGTAAAAAAAGATAAGGGTCTATTGGTGATGTTTTCTTGCAACACTTGTCCTTATGTTGTGAAAAGCCAAGAACGTACCAAAGAGATGCTTGCCTTCGCACAGAAAAATAAGATCGGAGTGATCATCATCAACTCTAATGAAGCACAACGCGAAGAGGCTGATAGTTACGATGCCATGCGTAACTATGCCAAAGAACAACGCTATAATACACCGTATGTTGTAGACGAAAACTCTAAAGTAGCGGATCTATTTGGTGCTACCCGCACACCGGAAGTGTTTTTGTTCAACCCGAAAGGAGAACTCATGTATCATGGTGCGATGGAAGATAACCCCTCATCACCAAAGGAGAGCAAAGAATTTTACTTAAAGAATGCAATGTATAAAATGGTGTCCGGTGAAAAGCCAGATCCATCAGAAACAAAATCAATTGGGTGTTCAATAAAAAGAAAAAAAGCATAATAGCATAAGAACTTTTTTTTTAGACGCCAATTCAAGAAAGAATGAATTGGCTTTTTTATTTGCGAAAGTTCTCAATTCGACAAGACCTTTCATCTTTTGAATTTTTACTTTTACGTTTTACTTTTTATGAGTACTGCTGATAATTCCATCCTCGGACTAAAAATGCCAACCGATCCTCGCTGGGCAGATCTTGCCTCTATTTCATTAGAAGAAGTATTGACCGACCACGCCTTCTGTGAACAAAAGGCAGCTACGCAATGTATCTCCTTGATACAACGCTATCCGGAAAAAGAAATGCTAGTTAATTCTCTAGCACCCGTTGTAACAGAAGAATGGGGGCATTTCCGCATGGTGTGGGCTGAAATGAAAAAGCGTGGATTTCATTTAGGTAAACAACGAAAGGATGACTATGTAAATCTTCTGCTTCAAAACGAACCTAAGAACATTCCCAACGAAGAGAAACTGCTACATAAACTCATGCTATGTGCTTTAATAGAAGCTAGAAGTTGTGAGCGTTTTCGTTTGCTTTCTGAAAATCTGGAAGAAGAAGCGTTGCGAAAATTCTATTACAAATTCATGGTTTCGGAAGCAGGGCATTATCGATTATTCATAGACATTGCCCAGGAATATTATCCTAAAGAAAAAGTGCAAGATGCATGGCATCAATGGCTTTCGATAGAAGAAAAAA
>CBFGYQ010000388.1:0-2363 GCA_965652995.1 uncultured bacterium | reverse complement strand
ATCATTTCAGGACAAAGAAGTTTGCAATCGGGTAGACGCATTCCCGTTTTTATACCAAATTTTTTAGCTTCTACAGATGGTGCTATCACACAGGCATACGCGCTAGGATGAGTGATGACTCCAATAGGTTTGCCGCGCAGTTCTTCATGCTCTTGTTGTTCGCAACTGGCGAAAAAGCTATTCATATCTACATAGATTTTGGTAGATACAATATTTCGTCCATCAACCGTTGTTGTCATTATTAGTGTCTATTTGATATTTATAATAATAACAAATCTCATCCAATATTTTGAATTTTATTTATTGAGAAAAATATCAAAAAGAAAGGATGACAGTTTTATTGTCATCCTTCGTAGGTCTCAGCTTTCGCTTATCCTAAAAAAATAAATGTAGTGACTACTTCACATCTCCCATCAACTTCTTTACCAACGGAGAGATAGCAATGATAGCCACACCGGCGATAACCGCATAGATAGCAAACTGTTTGTAACCTGCTGAATATATCGCCAATTTTTCTGAAGCAGAAGCCGTTTCGGCGGGCGAGATGGCAGCACCAAAAAGCCCTGCAACATACTGTCCGTAAGCACTTGCCAAAAACCACATTCCCATCATAAAACCTTGGAGTTTTTTAGTCGCCAATTTAGTCATCAGTGAAAGCCCGATAGGGGAGAGTGCTAACTCACCAAACGTAACAACGAAATATCCTAAGGTGAAAATATTGAGTGGTGCGACACCATTTCCATTGTCAAAGAAATTTCCGGTAAAGAACACATAGAAACCCAAACCGAGCAACAAGAAACCGATACCAAATTTCACGATACCATTCGGCTCCATTTTAAACTTGTGCAACCAAAGCCAAAGCAAACCTACAAGCGGTGCGAAGATGATAACGAACAAAGAGTTGGCAGAATTGTTCACCATGTTCGGGTCAACGCCATTGATGCCTATCAGGTTTTTATTCAAGTGCTCTGCAGCGTATAGACTCAGCGAACCACCGGCTTGTTCAAAAATTGCCCAAAAGACAACTGAGAAAATAATGACAATAAGTGCAGCGATCAGCTTGCTATTTTCTTTCCAAGTCAAACGCGACATTTCATAACACAAATACAAAATGCTAAACGGACCGATTACGTACATAAAATAATCGGTGTATTTCGTATTAGAAACCATCACGATGATCAAAGGAATAACCGCCAATGCACCGATATACACCAAATATTCTTGCCATTTTTTATTCTTGAATTTTTTGAAATCAATAGGGCTATCACCAATCGGACCTAAACCTTTGTGCGTAAATAAGAACGTCAACAAACTGATCGTCATCACCAAAGCCACTAAACCAAATGCCACATTCCAACGTAAGTTTTCCGGTATCATCGAAGACATGATCTCGCCTTTACCAACACCAATCATCAAAATTCCACCCAAGAAAGCGCCAATATTTATTCCCGAATAAAACAATGAAAATCCTGCATCTCTGCGATGGTCGCCGGCTTTATAAAGTTGTCCTACCATAGAAGATATATTCGGTTTAAAGAAGCCCGTACCAACTATCAAGAACGAAATACCTAAAAAGAAAAACGATTTCGGGTCAGTCATCAATACTAAACTACCGACTATCATCAGCAAACCTCCCCAGAACAATGACTTCCTAAACCCTAAGATCTTATCAGCGAACATACCACCGATAAACGTGAACGCATACACCCAAGCTTGCGTCGCGCCATATTGCAAATTTGCTGTGTCCTTCTCCATGCCCAACTGATACACCATGAAAAACGTAAGCATACCACGCATACCATAAAAACAAAAACGCTCCCACATTTCAGAAAAGAACAGCGACCAAATCTGTTTCGGATACTTGCCCGAGAAATTTTGAATGGCATCAACCGCCGGATCTTGCACCTCTGCGTCCTGTCCTAACAAGGGGTCAGAAAGAGTTTCTTCATTACCAACAGGTCGTAGATTGGGTGTACTCATAATGAGATTTAATTATTGATGTGACAAGATATTTATTTTTCCGAAAGCAATCACCCTGCCAAATAAAAAAAATCCCGCGAGTTGTTTTTTGCACTTGGCTTAGCTGCTACTATTGAACTTGATTTGCGACGCTCCGTTCATCTATATTTCTCCTATCGTCATACATAAATTTCAAAGCCGCTTATTTAAAGCGAACTTTGTACATTCAATTTTTAAGAGAAATAGTATGTCCAAGATCACTTGTCCCAATTGCAGTCATGTCTTTGAACCCAATGATGTGGAGCGTGAGCAAATAAAAAAAGAGCTGAATGAACAGACCAGAATATGGATGCAAAAAAAAGAAGAAGATTTTAAGCAACGCGAAGCCAACATGCTAAAGCAAC
>CBFGYQ010000387.1:0-2371 GCA_965652995.1 uncultured bacterium | reverse complement strand
GGATATTTACATCAAGCACCAATAACTTTCTATACACAAAAACGAAAATGGGATCTAGCCCCCGGTTTCGAAAAAGGTGCTAGTAGCCGTTTTGCAAGGATGATAGAAAGTGAATGTATGACTTGCCACAATGGATATCCTGAATTTGAATTTGGAAGTCAAAATAAATTTGTGAGTGTAAAAACAGGTATCGATTGTGAAAGGTGTCACGGTCCGGGCAGTCTGCATGTTGCTGAAAAACAGGCCGGACATATTGTTGACACTTCTAAACAACCCGACTATACCATTGTAAACCCACGTAGGATTTCTACAGAGTTACAAAATAACATTTGCCAACGTTGTCACCTGCAAGGTGTAGCCGTGTTGAATGATGGTAAAACATTTTTTGACTTTAGACCCGGTATGCAATTGAAAGAAGTAATGAATGTTTTTATGCCGCAATATGAAGGAGCAGAAGATAAAATGATCATGGCTTCTCATGTAGAGCGGATGAAGAAAAGTAGCTGTTATGTTAACTCAGGAAAAATGAGTTGTATTACTTGCCATAAACCACACGTCAGTGTAAAATTCACACCGGAAACACAATACAATAATGCTTGCAGCAGTTGTCATTCTGGTGTAAAACAAATTCATTGTAGTGAAAATCAAAATGCACGATTAGCAAAAAATGATAACTGTGTCACGTGTCATATGCCTAAAAATGGAAGTATCGATATACCGCATGTAGCAGTCACCGATCACTATATTCGTAAGCGCCCTGAAAATAATTTAGATCAAGAAAAGATCAGAGCGTTTTTAGGACTACAATGTTTTAATAATGACAACGTTGATGCTATTACAACCGCAAGAGCTTATATGGAGTTCTATGAAAAATTTAATCCTAATGTAGGGCTGCTTGATTCTGCAATAAAATATCTAGACAAACAACCACAAGTAGAAAAAAATCAAAAGCAAAACAGAGACTACATCAGAGCATATTTTTTAAAGAAGGATTATGCGAAAACAATAAGTTATGCTGCTGAACTAAAACCGGAAAACATTAATGATGCTTGGGCTGCATACCGTATAGCAGAATCTTATTCAGAACTACAACAACTTGAACAAGCATTGCCTTGGTACCAAAGAGCAACACAGATAGTCCCCTTTTCTCTTGATTTTCAAAATGAGTACGCCAATTGTCTTTTGATGACAGGGAAATCTGCCGAAGCTCTAACCACTTACCAATACATTCTAAAAGAAAATCCCTTAAACATAAGCGCAAACATAAACTTAGGATATTTATATATGCAGCAAGGAAACAATACAACTGCCTATTCCCTAATGCAATATGCGAAAGACTTAGATCCTGACGCAGAACAAAATCTCATTAATCTCGCAATATGGTTTTACAATAACCAACAAAACGACGTTGCTAAAAACACTATCCTACAGTTACTAAAAAAACACCCAAACAACGAACAGGCCAAAGCAATGCTCGCTGATCTGAACCGATAAAAATCACAACGTTTCACCACAAAATTTACAGTAAACAGCATCAATTTCGTGGCCTTGTCTATGGCAATTAGGACAGCTTTGCGTAGTGACTTTATGAGCTGCGATCTTTTTGATCATCGTTGCAGACACAATTCCTGTAGGTACAGCAATTATGCAATAACCAAGTAGCATTATGAACGATGCCAACACTTTACCTAAAGGTGTCACAGGTGAAATATCTCCATACCCAACAGTGGTAAGTGTGACGATAGCCCAATAAACACTTTGTGGAATACTGTGAAACGCATCGTTATGACCACTCTCTATCACAAACATTATAGAGCCACAAACTATCGTAAGTAAGATCACAAAAAAGAAGAAAACAAAGATCTTTCTTCGCGATTCCCAGAGTGCATTCACTAAGTAAAGACTTTCATTGAGAAAATGCACCATTTTAAAAATTCTAAACACACGTAACAGACGCATCGATCTTATAAGTAGTAAATAATGTAGCTGCGGAAAGAAAAAAATAAGATAAGTGGGTAATATCGAGACTAAATCAATGATCCCATAAAAACTTTTTGCATAATTGAAGGGATTCTTTGTTGATATTAATCGAAGTATATATTCTATTGAAAAGATAATCGTGAAGGCTATTTCCAGAATAAAAAACAACTGATGGTACTTTGCATAATAAGCATCTACACTCTCCAAACTAACTGTTATAAGGCTTGCGATGATCAACAAAAGCAGCATAACATCAAAAACTTTTCCTGCAACAGTATCAGCTTCAAAAATAATTTCATACAGTTTCTCTCGCCATGTCTTTGATTTTTTGATATTCATGTATGCTAATTTAAGATGCTTTTACCAATGAAGTTTCCAGAAAATATAATGT
>CBFGYQ010000386.1:0-2378 GCA_965652995.1 uncultured bacterium | reverse complement strand
GCAAAAATTATCAGGAGTTTTTTCATAACAGGAGAAAATTAAAAGAGCCGCGAATATAGTGAATATTGCGGCTGCAAATAGGGGGAGAGGCAAGGTGGTTTATTGCTTTATGAATTTTGAAAATCGTTGTTCTCCATTTTTTAGACGAATGTTTATGAAGTATAAGCCCTGAGCAAGATGTTGAATGTTGATTTTATTTTGAGTTGTGGCGGTTACTATTTTTCCGGTATTATCGCTAATAGTGGCATTCGAAAAGTTGGTTTCTTCAATGATAATAAATTCCGTTGCCGGGTTGGGATAAATCATAGATGCCATTGGTTTAGCATCAGAAACATTCAATGGTTTTAGGTCCACAATGTAAAATTGATTACCGGTACTATCTCCATAAAATGTGGTGTAGATCAAATGTTGTTGGGATGCACACATACTTCCCCCAGCAAAAAGATAGGGATCATAAAGTCTGGAATAGGGTGGTATAGGCTTTGATGCAGGGTAATTAATTTTTTGAAACGATACTGCATCTTTCGTGTAATACACGTCTAAATATTTTGTTGCAGTATCGTATGCTTTGAAAAACAGATAATCATCATTACCTGCAATTACATTTCCTAGCAATAGATTATTGGGTATAGTTACTTCTTTAGTTCCCGCAATTGTACCATCTGATTTCCATAGTTTTGTGTACCTATCAGCAGTTGTTATTGCAAATATATCGCTTCCTTTTTTCTGTAAATATTTACGCTTATCTGCAGGTGTAGTGCTGATTGAGTTAAAATTTTTCTCACTCAATTTTGTAAAATTATTGCCAAAAGTATCCACGGAAAACAGTTTAAACCCATAAAGTTGAGTGGATGCAATAAAAACAATCTTATCATTCACTACCTGATAATCTTCAATTCTTATGATGTCGGAAGATGTACAATTGACAGATGAAGTTTGAAGATTGCATGTACAGAAAAAGTCCATAGTACTGGTATCATTTGGTATAGCTTTGTAATACAGGAAATTATTATAAGAGAATTGCGAAAAAACTAAGGTGTCTGTAATCAACTTTATATTGCTACCATCTGTCTCCCATAATTTTGGCGAATAATGATATTGATAAGTAGAGTCATTTTGAGAAAAATACAATCTGTTTAGTGCAACAACTCTATCAATTGGATAAGGGTAATAATCACCTTTGTCAATATCAAATAGCAGTTTTGTTCCTTGCTGGGTGCCATCACTTCTCCAAAGCTCTGTGCCATACACACTATCAGATGCTGTAAATACAATCTGATTATTAAATACAGTTAAGTGTTGTTCAAATTCAGGTATCTTATATCCACTTCCCAAACGCATCGTACCATTAGCAGTCCCATCACTTTTCCACAGCATACTATCTTCTCTGTTGATGAAATAAAGTATATCGTTTAAACTTGTCATTGTTTGTACAGCTTGTATAGAAAACGGCTTAACCAATTTTGTATTTGCGATGGTATAGTCAGTAACATATAAACCATTATAGGTGGCAAAAAACGTTTTGTTGCCAGCAGTACAATATTGTTCCATTGTTCCGCAATTCAATCCGGTGACAGGGACAGGCGTTTGCGCAATTGCATTAAATGCCGTAATAAATAACAGGATAAATAGAGTTCTTTTCATATGATAAATTTACTATAAAATTCATGCGTTTTTTGTCATAGGTTTTTCAATTTCTAATAACAGTCATTACAGAGAATAAAACTTAAACCTAACTTTAAGAATAAATAACCACGATCATGCACAATTTAGAACGAGTATATAAAATGTCCTTTGCAGGCGTCTATCCTCACTATATAGCAAAGGCAGAAAAGAAAGGACGTACAAAAGAAGAAGTGGATGAAATTATTTACTGGCTTACAGGCTACAATGAAAAACAGCTACAAAAGATATTAGCAGACAAAACAAATTTTGAAACCTTCTTCAAAAAAGCACCGCAGATAAATCCGAACGTCAATAAAATTACCGGTGTCATTTGTGGTTATCGCGTGGAAGATATTGAAGATGACATTATGCAGAAAGCTCGCTATTTAGATAAGTTGATAGACGAACTTGCCAAAGGAAAAGCAATGGATAAAATTCTTAGAAAGTAAACGTGTAATAATTGAAGATCATGAATGCCGATATAAAAACATACCACGAAAAACAAAGCGAAACTGACCAGAAAATTTGCGAGTTGTTAGCTCAGGAAATCAACAAACATTTACCGGAAGCCGAAAACAAAATATGGCATGCACATCCGGTATGGTTTCTTGATAGCAATCCCGTTGTAGGATACAGTAAAATGAAGGGGTGTATTCGTCTTTTATTCTGGAGTGGCCAGACCTTTGAAGAAAAGATATTGAAGACGGAAGGAA
>CBFGYQ010000385.1:0-2380 GCA_965652995.1 uncultured bacterium | reverse complement strand
AGCAAAGGATTATTTTAAAATTCCTGAAGCAGACCAAGCGATACATATCGGACTTACTCCCAATCGCTCTGATGCTATGAGCCATATAGGTGTAGCAAAAGATGTCTGTGCGTATCTAACTCATCATAAAGGAAAGAATTACGAAGTGAAAAAACCTTCTATTTCAAGTCCTGAAAAACAAAACAATCAACCCATTGCAGTCAATATTTATGATGCGAATGCTTGCCCTAGATATTGCGGTATCAGTTTTGCCAATGTTTCTGTTGAGGCTTCTCCTGAATGGCTGCAACGACGATTGAAAACCATCGGCATTCGCAGTATCAACAATATAGTGGACATCACCAACTTCGTTTTGCATGAATACGGGCAACCACTACATGCCTTTGATGCAGATGCAATTCAAGGGAATACAGTGAATGTTCAGCTCGCAAAAGATGGAGCAGCTTTCAAAACATTGGACGAAAAGGAAATAAAACTTACAACAAATGATTTGATGATCTGTGATGCGAATGAAGGAATGTGTCTGGCAGGAGTTTACGGAGGGGCAAAAAGTGGTGTTACAGAAAAAACGAAAAATATTTTTCTGGAGAGTGCTTATTTTAATGCAAGCAATGTACGTCGCAGTTCGTTACACCATGGGTTGAGAACGGATGCTGCTACCCATTTTGAGAAAGGAGTGGATATGGAAAATGTGTTACCTGCATTGTTGCGAGCTACTGAATTGATTAAAGAATTAACTGGAGGAAATGTAGTATCTGATGTGGTTGATGTCTATCCAACGAAACTTCCTGAGATCACTGTTGAAACTACTTATTCCTATATCCAAAAGCTAAGTGGTAAGGAATATTCGAAAGAATCTATTGATACGATTTTGAGTACATTGAGTTTTGATGTAAATCAGAATGGCGATAACTTATCAATAAAAGTGCCTTCCAACAAAACAGATGTTACACAACCTGCAGATATTGTAGAAGAAATTGTGCGCATAGATGGTTTGGATAATATTGAAATACCCCGACAGCTAAAAATTGCATTACTTCCGTCTAAATCTAATGATAGACAACTGAGAGAAAAATGTGCTGAAATGCTTTGTGGACAAGGGTTGCAAGAAATAGTTACAAATTCGGTAACCAATAGTAATTATTATCCGGGTAATGAGAATTTGGTGAAGATGATCAATAGTTTGAGTAGTGAATTGGATATCATGCGCCCATCTATGCTGGAAGGAGGATTGGAAGTGATGAGCTATAACATGAATCGGAAAAATTCCAATCTAGCCTTATTCGAGTTTGGCAAAATATACAGTCACGAAGGCGTAAATAATTATCGGGAAGAAGAACAACTGGCGTTATGGTTTTCTGGAAATGCTAAAGCCGCATCTTGGAATGAAAAGGAAAGAAAGTATGATTTGCTTTACGCAAAAGGTATAGTTGAAAATCTTTTTGAAAGGACTGGCATCAAAAAGATTACTACTTTGTATGATGAGAATGGAGTAGAGTGGAAGTGGAAAAATCAATCTATCGCAAAAGCGGTAGCTGTAAGTAGTGAGAAATTGAAAGCATTTGACATTAAACAAGATGTGTTTTTTGTAGTGATATTTTGGAATGCATTTGTAAAAGCTGCAAATACACAAAAGATAAAATATAACGAAGTGCCGAAGTTTCCATCTATGCAGCGCGATCTTGCGATAGTATTGGACAAGAGCGTAACTTATAGCGAAATTGAGAAAGTAACAGAACAATTGAACATTCAATCTTTGAAAGAATATGGGCTGTTCGATGTTTTTGAAAACGAAAAATTAGGTGTTGATAAAAAGTCTTACGCTTTGAATTATACCTTTCAACTACAAGACCGTACACTCACAGATGCAGAGATAGAACAGCACATGCAGCAGTTGATAAAAACATACGAGACAAAACTGAACGCACAAATACGCCAATAAAATCCTTATGCAAGAGTTGGAAATTTTGCAAAACAAACTACAGTTGCTTATCAAGAAGCATCAGGTGTTGAAAAAAGAAAACCAACTCCTCAAAAAAACTATTGCATCTCAATCAGAAACACTTGAAGATTTGAACAAGAAATTTGATAGTATAGAACAGAATGTGTTGTTGGAGCAAATGGGTAAAAAAGTATTGACTAGTGAAGATCGTAAAGCTGTAAAAAAACAAATTGCAAACGTCATAGGCGAGATCGATAAACTATTATTTACACTTAATGATTAATAGAAGATTTGGAGTAGCACTGTTTTCATTGTTGATTTTCGTCGCTTCTTGCAGTGTTGACAGAGACCCTTGTCTTCTCCCTAAAACAACAACTCTGCGCATAGGCACGTATCAAGTTGTAGATACGAGTAACGTTGTTACGGATTCATTGTTGC
>CBFGYQ010000384.1:0-2388 GCA_965652995.1 uncultured bacterium | reverse complement strand
CTTTGAAATTTAGGGTTGATTAAATGAAATATATCGTTCTTGCCATCCCCATTAGGGGTAAAAGCCGTTGGAATTCCTACCGGAATATCAGTGCGAACAATAACCGTTACCGAATCTATATTCTCGCAATCATTATGATCAATCACTAATACTTTATAAGTAGTTGTTTCTTGAGGTGTAGCTCTGGGGTTGACAGTATTCGGGAAGTCGAGACTACCTGTTGGTGTCCAGGCGTAGACACTAGGATTATTTACATTGGCATATAATTGTACTGTTTCTCCATAAAATATAGAAGTGTCGTTGCTCATATTAATTACCGGCAAAGGATAAACGTTAAGTGTTTGAGAAAGGGTGTCGTTACAATTATACTTATCAGTAATAACCACAAAGTACTGTGTAGTGGTATGCGGATTGGCGGTAGGATTTGGGCAATCGGTGCAACTCAAACCATTCGATGGATACCAGAAGTATTGCTCTCCACCACTTGCAAAAAATGGTGTTACTTCATTTACACACACTTCTGTGTCATGTACAGGTTCAAAAACAGGGTATCTAATAGGTACTGATACAAAAGCCGTATCTCTTCTAAAGCAGTAATTAGCATCCTTTATTTGGAGCTTATAAGTAGTAGATTGTCCTACATATCCAAGAGTGGTACCTACCGTAGAATCATTCAAAAAAGTACCGGGACTCCATAGGTATTGATAGCCTTCTGCAGATGGTGTAAAATTTGTGTTGGAATAAAAATTAGTATATCCCGGATTACATAATAAGCTTGGAGACGCAAATGCCTCCAACCCTTGGTCAGATACGTCCCAGCTAATAGTATTGGAAATTGCAGCACGGCAAGTGTCTGTTATTGGATCTGCATCACTACCATTCCCAACGCTCAATGTGTACGTACCGGGTTCAAGAATTGATGTATCGAATCTTATGTCAATGGTATTAGTAAGATCGTTAACAGGGTCACAATTGAATGGTATAGCACTTATCACTTCTACTGGTGATGGACCTGAAATTGTAAAATCACTCCCGTCTGCGGCTATTGTATTACATTTTACACTTCTACTCAATACTATCCTCGCTTCTATACAAGCGGGTGTATCTAATTGAACTATGTTCAACGCACTAGGATTTACAACAAACTGAATAGAATCGTTATAATTGAGTTCATTGCCACAGTTATCTAAAACGGAGTTGGTGTCTGTTCCTTTTTGTGCATGCAACCAATAAGTACCTGCAGGTATTATTCCTGAAAAAACAATTGTAAAATCATTTGTGAAAGATCCTGTAATACACTTGCTACTAAAAGCAAGATGTGGATTTATCCCGGCCACTTGTGGTGTAATGTAATAATCTGAACCATTCCCACTTATTGAATTACATTTAATAGGCTCAGACATTTTTACAAACAATGTATCGCTTTCGAGATCACACTTAGTATTTGCAGCAGTGAAGCGTGGAGGAAACGTATCATAGATAGCCGCGGATGAATTGGAAAAATCTAATGTATAACCAGATTGACTGGAACTGAAATTATCTACTACGAGTATATATGTGTTTCCTGCTAACGCATTGATTACAGTACTGAAAGGTGGGCCTCCGGCATTTTCAGAAGGATTGACAGCAGTTGGTGAAGTGCCTGTTAATCCTGATGTTCCCGAATAATTGCATCTGATTGGTGGAGTATTTGCTACTATATCGCATCCGCCCCCCGTTACGTCCCAAACAGCCCAGTCATAATCATCTCCTAAGTTGTTAGGTGTAATTGTAAATTCAAATGTTCCCGTAGAACTTGCATTGATAGTATACCAAACGGTATTGTTTTCTCCTGAGGATAAACAATCTTGGTTTGTTGCATCCAACTCCTCACTATCGCCAACACCTACATAAGAGTTGGGTTGAACATATACAGGTTGGCATACCGATAACGCATTTGCACAATCTTGTTCAGGAGCATTTTGTGCATTAGCATTAAACGAAAAAATAGCCAGGGCAATAAAAATCAGTGTAAGAATTCGCTTCATAACAATTACGAAATAAACTTGGGATATTACTAGTTGAAATGTGTTTGCTAAAATAAGTACAAAATTATAAATGTAAAATCGAAATAGCTATCAACAAGTAATCCTCTCACTTCGTAGCGAGAGGATTACAAATGGATAAAGTAAAATTTACAATTGCTTTATTACCCGTTCCACATGAGCATTTCCATCAGCGTCGGTTAACTTAATCAAATACATTCCTGATGGTTGATCTTTCATAGACAGTACAAATCTCGTTGTATTTTTTTCAATTTGATATTCCGCTACAAGTTGTCCCATAGTATTCACCAATTGTAACGATCTTATGCTACCTCTACCAAAACTCAATGTAACAGACTCAACT
>CBFGYQ010000383.1:0-2414 GCA_965652995.1 uncultured bacterium | reverse complement strand
TTTGTCCATCTTTCAGGCATTGCGTAGCTACTTGCAAAGAACGCACAGCATACTTGCCACCACTTTCCGTTAATGCTCCGGGTTGTATCGGAACTTCTTCTTCCCAGCAATTAAAAATATTGGTTTGCTTAGGGTTGAGTTTAGTGAAATCTTTGGTGCTGCTAAAATTGAATGACACATCTTGTGTCACACGACGATAATAATTGATGATCTTATTGGAAGCGAACACAACAGGTGTGCACAGATCCAACATTCGGCTGTCAGAAAATGTTTTGATGATGAGCTCCGGGCCAACGCCATTCAAATCTCCGGTGGTTATGCCTATGATTGGTTTTTCCATTTTTGTAGTTGTAAGCGTTGCAAACTTACTATATTTCATTAGCGATAAAATTTGATTGACGTGATATGGTCTTGCTAAATAGTGAAATACAGACGAACGGAGCGTCGCAAATCAAGTTCAATCAGGGTTTAGAAGCTGGTTGAAAAATTTATCCCTTCCCATAATTCATCAAAAAATCCAGCAGCATACGAATGCCATATCCTGTGCCACCTGATGGAATGTAGTTCTTTCTGGTAAGCGTGAACGACACACCTGCGATATCAAAATGCATCCAAGGATAGTCGGTGAAATGTTCTAAAAATTTACCGGCTGTAATAGCTCCACCACTTGGTCCACCAACATTTTTAAGGTCTGCAAATTCTGATTTTATCAAATCGCCGTATTCATCCCAAAGCGGATATTCTACCAGTCGCTCGTACTGTCGGAAACCGCTTTCTTTAAAACTATTTTTTTTCGTGTCGTCAGCCGTTCCCATGCACACAATGCCCACATCGCCCACTGCAACAGAAGCTGCGCCTGTAAGTGTTGCAAAGTCCATCACCAATTCAGGTTTGTAGCGTTTTGCCCAGTGAAGTGCATCCGCCAATATCAATCTTCCTTCGGCATCAGTATTCAAAACCTCTACCGTGGTACCACTGTACATGGTGATGATGTCACCGGGTACATAAGCGTTTTCTCCGGGACGATTATCAGTTGCAGGCACCAACGCGATCACATGTAAAGGCAGTTTCATTTTTGCGATAGCATACATACTGCCAGTTACCAAAGCTGCGCCGCTCATATCGCTTTTCATCCTATCCATGGACGCAGGTGTAGGTTTCAGTGAAAGTCCGCCTGTGTCGTAAACGATTCCTTTACCCACCAAAACCAACGGGGCTTTGTTCAATGGCTTCGCAGGTTTGTATTCCATTATTGTGAATGTTGGCGGATGTATACTGCCGCGATTCACTGAAAGAATACCCCCCATTTTCTCTTTCTCTATTTGCGCTTTGTTGAGTGTCGTCACTTTAAAACCGGCTTCTTTTCCAAGTGCTGCAATTTCTTTTGCCAATTGCTCAGCTGATAAAAAATTAAGTGGCTCGTTCACCAAAGTGCGCGCACGAAAAATGCCTTCAATTATAGCAGCCAGTTGTTCTACTTGCTTTACTGTGATAGATTTATTGTTAAAAGAAATTGTTTTTAAACTACTTTCTTTCTTCGCTGCGTCCTTTCTGTATTTCAAAAATTGATAACTACTCAATGCCATCCCTTCCGCTAAAACATACGCTGCTTTTTCGTCGGCAGAAAGATTATTGATGGTGATCTCGTTGATCTTGTTCGCATTGATAAGACTATGAAACTCTGCACCAGCCTTACGAATACTCTCTGTAGTTTGCCAATTGGTTTTCTTGTCTTTTATTAAATAAACAAAAACAAAACGGTTGTATTGATTGATGGTTACAACTTGCTGTTCACGTTTAAAAATTTCCTCAGCATAGCTCATTTCCTCTTTAGAAAGAGCCTCTATTTTCTTCAGCGATTTTGCATCGTCTATAATGTAGAGATTGTGTTTTGCGTTGGGCTTTTGAAGTATTTTGAATTGCATAAAAAGAAAAAATTAGGCTTTAAAAATAGATTAGATTTTATTTCACACAAAGTGCACAGCGAATACAACGCTCTCAAAGACCTTAGTTTTCTTCGTATTCTTTGTTCGCTTTGTGTGAAATTTTCAACCAATTACCCAATCAACTAAATTTGCACCAATGCAATACACCCTCAAGAAAAGCCTGGGACAACATTTTCTGCATGATGAAAATATCTGCAAAAAGATAGTGAAATCCATCACCATGAAGCCTGATATGAATTTGCTGGAAATTGGTCCCGGTGGTGGCGCATTGACTAAATATCTTATTGAGCAAAAAGATATCAATTATAAAACCATAGAAATTGATGAAGAGAAAGTAGCGTATTTGCAACATCATTATCCTGTTTTAAAAGATAAGATTATCCATGTAGACGTATTAAAAGCAACTCCACCCTTCGAAAATAATTTTAGTGTGGTGGGTAATTTTGCTTACAACATTTCATCGCCCAT
>CBFGYQ010000382.1:0-2418 GCA_965652995.1 uncultured bacterium | reverse complement strand
GTATGTAGGTGCGAGCTATTTACGAGAATCTAGCATCAGTTATCAAATAACACCACCACTACCCGGTTATTTCGATTTTTTAGCAGATGGAAGAACTTATGAAAATGCAATTCGCCCTACTGCACATTTCCAAATAAAGTATAACCCAATTCGCTATATTTTTTTAGGTCTTGGAGGCACTTATCACCATGTGGGTAAAGACTTCAAACCGGTTTCAGGAAATGTCTCTCTTGGCTTACAAATATGAAGGGTATTATCATCATAAAAAATGTCTGAGCATTATGCTCAGACATTTTCATTTATAAATCAAGAAATTGTTGTTACTCAGAATAACTCGCTTCTACTGTTGTGGGTTTTCTCATAATAGCATACACTTCTACAGCAAAGCCAATCATGATCATAATTGGAGCTAACGTTATTCTTCTAAAACTATAAATCTCATCATAATTGAATTGATTAGGGTCTGCACTTTTACCACCTGCTGTCAAGGCTATGCCAATCAATATCAAAGCCAATCCGCCAAGCATCCACATGTAGCTCGTTTTATCAAAAAGAAAGACCTGATTGCCACGTGGTGCAGCCGTATTAGATGTATATGATCTGGGAGTTGATGTTGTTTTTTGCACTGGCTTTGATGCCGTAGTGGTGCTTGTAGTTTTTGCAGCAGCCATTGTTCTATGGTTTTAAAGTATAAATTTAGTAAAGATCATCCACATGCATCTTCAAATATTTCACTACCGATCTGTGTGTACTTACAATTGAGATCAAAATGCCAACCAATATCATACCTATCATCAACACAGCTAGCCAAAAAGGATCGTGAAGTGCATTGAGTTCCGGAAGTCTTGATGAAGCAAATGTAATAACCAGCCATAGCCCGACAACCGCTATCAATCCACTAATCAATCCATTTATAATTGCTCGTTGTTCAAACGGTTTTGAAATAAATCTTCTTGTTGCCCCCACCATCTGCATTGTTTTTATCAAAAAGCGATTGCTGAACATGGCAAGACGAACGGTATTATCAATAAGCACCACTACAATCACAATAAAGATCAATGATATAACTCCTAGTATGATGCTGATTCGTTTGAAGTTACTGTTCATCTTTTCTATCACTGTGCTTGGGTACACTACTTCACGAACGATGTTGCTTTGTTTTACGAATTGCCCTATTTTTTCAAGACTGTCTTTATTCACATATTCTGAGTGCAAATTCATTTTAACAGCAGTATAAAGCGGATTGAAATCTAATAATTGACTAAAATCTTCCCCCATTTCCTTTTGCATTTCCTGAGCTGCTTCCTCTTTTGTCACCACGTTTACATTCTTTGCAAAGGCTTGCTCACTTAACATATTTTTCATCTTATCGATCATCTCAGGACGTGTATTATCATGAAAAACCACTTCCATTTCTATGTCTTCTTTAAACGCTCTGATGAGACTGCGGCTGTTGATCACAAACCAACCTAACGTACCTAATAAGAACAGTACGAGTGAAACTCCAACAATTGCATAAAAATAAGACGGCTTAGATTTCTTTGGGGCAGGCATAGAAGATGTTAAAAACTGTTGCTCGCGAAAATATAAAAATATCGAAGCCTCCCAACTAATTCCATGTTAAAAACTTCTACAAACTGGCAAGCCAATCATTCAATGCCTTCTTGTATTCGAATAAGCCGTCCTTGAGAGGTAGCTTTCTAAATGGAAAATTTTCAGCTGTATTCAAAGACCGTTGAAGACTGAAAGAGTTTTGATTTGCGTGCAAGTACACTCCTTCTTTATGCAAATGTTTTCCAAGATATTCTTGCTCTGTTTGTCCGGGTGTAGGTATTAGAATTGCTTTTTTGTCAAGAGCTACCAAATCCATAAGTGTGGAATAGCCACTTCTACATATTATTATCGAGGCGGCTTTTAGCAGTGGTAATAAAGCGTCTTTAGTAAGTTGCTTGTGATAAGAAATATGAGATGGAAATTCTTTTCGTTCTTTTATAGCATTACTTCCTTCTACAAAAACTATTTTCTTATCCAGTTTTTTTACTTGCTCCCAGAGAATATCAGAAAGCATAGTTCGCTGTGGTTCGGGTCCTGAAAGCAATATGAGAATATGGTCTTCTGTGGCGTCACCTAGGTTTTCATCAGCTATTTGCGAAAGTAGACCAATGAATTTTGCGTTCTCGGGCATGTGCTTAGGATGGGCTAGATCACCGCTAAGATTCGGAGTTCCTTCTACATCTATTACCCAGCAGTGTTGGTATTTCTTTATATGTTGATAATGGATTTTACTTAGGAGCTTATCTGCCCATTTACCGATGCCTGTTTGTGCCAGCACTTGATGTGTCATCATTACACAGGGTAAGGACGGGTGGTGTAGTCCGTAACGATTATCAGAAATAACGGCATCAAGTTTTCGATTTG
>CBFGYQ010000381.1:0-2427 GCA_965652995.1 uncultured bacterium | reverse complement strand
GCATTACATTTCAAGAAAATATTCCTGATTGGGATGCTCATGGAACAACCGATCCAAAGGAAATGATCCTTATCACACAAAGCATGAAAGAGCTAAAGCAGATCATGAGTGATTATGTAGGTATCGTGCGTAATAATGTGCGTATAAAGCGAGCCATGAAACGTCTCGATCTTTTGTATGAAGAGACAGAACAATTGTATAAATCAACTACATTATCACCCCAACTATTAGAGCTACGTAATTTGATCTCTGTCGGTTATTTGATCGTAAAAGGAGCGCAGTTTAGGAAGGAAAGCAGAGGCTTACATTACAATACTGACTATCCAGAAAAGAGCGAGATGTTGCAGAATATTGTGTGGTAGATTAGTTACTAGTAATTTTATACAGCCTATGCGACAGATTTCTTTAACGATAATTTTCTTGCTTTTAGTTACGGTCAGTTATGGGCAAGAGACCAAAAAGACCACCTTAAGATATAAACCTAAAAATCTAGAGGAGGCAATTTTTCAGCTCGAAAAAATTCATCACGACACCACCAAACAAAAAATACTTACCATGACAGAAGAGCAATTTATCCACAATTCTCACTTTGGTCTAGGTATGTGGATTAGAAACAATTGGAGACTTTGGAAAGGTGGAGAACTTTCAAAATATTTTAACTCAATCGGCATACATCATCCAGATGATATGTCAGGAATTATTCTGACTTCGTATTACAGAAAACTTAAAGGGGATGACAGAAATTTAGAAGAACAAGTTAAACAATATCAAGACTATTGGAAGGCATCTACAGAACACCTCAACAGGCTTAAAACTGATACCGCTTATCAACGACAAATTCAAAATAGGCAAGACTCCTTAAAACAAGCAAGACTGACGGAAAAAATGTACAACTGGTCATCAGGTAAAAAAGTAAGCGGTTACATTAACAAACGATGTGATTTAATAAAGGATTTCTTAGTTAGGACAAAAGTTGAAGGAACAATTATTGAATGGAACAATGAGCAACTTATTATCAAGATTACTAAATACTACGATGAAAAACTAAAGAAACGACTTATTAAATGTCATAACATAAAAGATGATGTACTTATTGTTCCCGACCACGAATTATTTATACTAGAAAAGTGATAGACCTGACCACCTCTACGAATCATATGCCCACCTAATGTAAGTAGCTCCCCAAGTGAAGCCACCGCCAAATGCAGCCAGTACGATATTATCTCCTTTATGTAATTGTTTTTCCCATTCCCAAAGGCAAAGAGGAAGTGTTCCGTTGGTAGTATTTCCAAAGCGATCAATATTTATCATCACTTTTTCTTCGGGCAAGCCCATGCGTTCTGATGTAGCCGCAATGATGCGTTTATTCGCCTGATGCGGCACGAGCCAAGCTACATTTTCTGAAGTAAGGTTGTTGCGCTCCATGATCTCAGCAGCAGCATCAGCCATATTCTTCACCGCAAATTTAAAAACGGTTTGTCCTTCTTGATAAACAAAATGTTCTTTTGCCATCACCGTTTCTACAGTGGCAGGCTTTACAGAGCCTCCTGCTTTTTGATGCAAAAATGCACGTCCTGCACCATCGGTTTTTAATATTGAATCTACCACGCCATAGCCTTCTGTATCAGGCTCTAACAAAACACAACCGGCACCATCACCAAAAATGATACAAGTAGTACGGTCTTCGTAATTGAGGATGGAACTCATTTTATCAACCCCAATAACTAATACTTTTTTATTTCTACCGCTTTCTATGAATTGCGCTCCGGTAGTAAGAGAAAATAAAAATCCACTACAGGCTGCACTTATATCGTAGCTAAATGCGTTAACCAATCCTGCTTTGTCGCAAATCACATTGGCAGTTGCAGGGAATTGAAAATCGGGAGTAGTGGTAGCGCAGATAACTAAATCAATTTCCTCCGGACCTATTTTTCTTTTTTTCAAAAGGTCTTTTACAGCTTCAACAGCCATATCAGAACTGCCTTTGCCTTCTCCTTTTAATATTCTTCGTTCTTTGATGCCCGTTCTTGTGGTGATCCATTCGTCGGTAGTATCTATTATCGTCTCCAGCTCTTTATTCGTAAGGATGTAGTCAGGAACATAACCGCCCACTGCGGTAATAGCAGCCTGTATTTTCTGCATAATTGGTTTCTTAAAAGGATTTCAAATGTAGGGAAAAATTAGTGGTTAGTCACTAGTGGTTAGCGTTAGTTGAATTTGTAGTACGAAGAATCATCATTCACAGTTTACCATTAATCATTCACCATTCTATGTGTTCATTCCACCACATACACCTACAACTTGTCCGGTAACATAACTACTCATATCACTCGCTAGGAATAATGCTACATTGGCGATCTCTTCAGGTTTACCAAAACGTGCCAATGGAATTTTTTCAAACCATTTATTAGCACCTTCGCCCTCACC
>CBFGYQ010000380.1:0-2431 GCA_965652995.1 uncultured bacterium | reverse complement strand
AGAAATTCATCGTATCCATTACAATCAATTTCGGACGATTTTTCAGTTGGTTTATCACGCTTATCTGTACCGCAGGTGCTAGATTGCCCAACATCAAATACTTACAATCCTGATAACTATCCGGCAGTTGCGGATTGAATTGTTCCAATACATTTAGTTCTGTTATCAGCGTATCACGTGTATTCATATCCATGTGGTAGCGTCCACTCCAAAAAAAACTTTTGCCATCTTTTATCACTTCCACACCTTCAAACTCCACTCCGCGCTTGTGCAATTTTTCAATTTCTTCCTGTGGGAAATCACCCCCTATAATCGACACTTGTTTTATAGGTTGTGTAAAGTTAGATGCAGACCAAGCCACATAAGTAGCTGAGCCACCTATAATCTTATCTACTTTTCCGAAAGGAGTTTCTAGCGCATCGAACGCCATGGTACCAACAACTATTAATGACATTGTTCTTTTGTTTTGCGCAAAAATAAACTTTAATCTACGCTATCCAATTTAAGTAAGGTTTTTATGTACTTAGCTTGGTTGCTACTATGAAGCTTGATTTGCGACGCTCCATTCATCTATATTTCATTATGGAACAACTCCGTTATATTTCACTTATTCATACCAGTTCAAATGATTAATTTTGCAACCAATTTCAAAGAGATTATGAGTGACGTAGCAGCAGCACCGCTTACAGCCAAAGATTTTTCTACCGACCAGGAAGTGCGTTGGTGTCCCGGCTGTGGAGATTATTCCATTTTGGCACAAGTGCAAAAAGTATTGCCAACTCTCGGTATTCCAAGAGAGAATTTTGTGATCATTTCCGGTATTGGGTGTAGTTCGCGATTCCCTTACTACATGAATACTTACGGCATGCACTCCATCCACGGACGTGCTACCGCTATTGCTTCTGGGCTTAAAGCTACAAGACCGGAACTAAGTGTTTGGATTGTAACCGGCGATGGCGATGGCTTAAGTATTGGTGGTAATCATACAATTCATTTGCTCCGAAGAAATTATGATGTGAATGTGTTGTTGTTTAATAACCAGATCTACGGATTGACGAAAGGACAATATTCACCAACATCGGAAGTGAGCAAGGTTACGAAATCCACGCCTATCGGAAGTTTAGACCATCCGTTCAATCCACTAGCGTTGGCGTTGGGTGCAGATGCTACGTTCATCGCGCGCAGTATGGATCGCGACCCGAAACATTTGCAGGCTATGCTTTTGAGAAGCCATGCGCATCACGGAGCTTCCTTCTTAGAGATCTATCAAAACTGTAACATCTTCAATGACGGTGCGTTTGAAGTTTTTACCGAAAAATCGAGCAAGACGGAAGAGTGTTTGTTTCTAGAGCACGGAAAGCCTATGATCTTCGGAGCTAATCAGGATAAAGGAATACGTTTGAATGGATATAAACCGGAAGTAGTAAGCTTGAGGGAGTACAGTGCAGAAGACCTTTGGATACACGATGAAAATGATTTTTATAAAGCGCAGATACTCACTAGAATGTTTGACGACCCGCGTGCAGAAGGACATTTCCCGAGACCGTTTGGTGTTTTCTATCAACATGACCGCCCGACTTATGAAGACGAAATGGAGTTGCAAATTGAGGAAGTGATTGCTACAAAAGGTAGAGGAGATTTGGATAAGTTGCTGGAAGGAAAAGAGACTTGGACGATTGAATAATGAGGTTGATGATAAGAGAAATATAGATGAATGGAGCGTCGCAAATCAAGCTTCATAGCAGTAATCAAGCTAAGAGCATATTAATCATGAAGTTTTCGCTACTAAATACTAACTACTTTTTCGAATAAGTGTCGATTAAAAAACTTGCAGGGCAAACGGTTTGGTATGGCGTCAGTAACATAGCTGCGCGACTACTCACTTACTTGCTTACACCTTATCTTACTTACACACTTACGGGAGAAAAAGGACAAATCGTTTTTGGGCAACAAGGCTATCTCTATGCCATATTTCCTGTCATGAATATTCTCTATACCTACGGTATGGAAACTGCTTTTTTTCGTTTCAGTAATACTGAAGATCGAGGAAAACTCTATAATACACAGCTTTCATCGATGTTGATCAGTACATTGTTTTTCACAATATTGTTGCTGATATTCAGAAATCCTATTGCCGAGTTTGCTGAGTTAGGAAATCATATTGAATATGTGGGATGGTGTGCTGTTATTATCGGTTTAGATGCACTGTCTGCCTTGCCTTATGCAAGATTGAGAAAAGAAAACAGACCGAGAAAGTATGCTGCCACAAAAATCATTGGCATTCTAGTTTTTGTTGTTACTATAGTTTTCCTATTTAGTTTTGGTGATGATGTAGCAAAGAAATCTCCGGAAGGTCATTTCGCAAAATTGTATAATGGACACTGGGGTATAGGTTTTATTCTTTTCGCAAACTTATTGCAATCCATTATTA
>CBFGYQ010000379.1:0-2432 GCA_965652995.1 uncultured bacterium | reverse complement strand
ACGTTATATTTTGAAACTTTCCTTTTAATAGATCGCGCTTGTTACTCTCATTATCCACTTGAGAAATTCTATTCGGACGGTAACCTATAGCATCTCGTGTAGCTATCAATCCGTTTATGCGAGTTTGCCAAGTTGTATTGTTATTGAATTTATTTTCATACTCTATATCTAACAAATTCCAGTTTACAGCAAACCAATTTCTACTTCTATTACTTTGATGTGGATCTTCTGCAAACATTTTATCATCTAAACCACCGGGTTGCTGCGCCAGGTAATTCATATGCGTGTATTCAATTCCCAACATTTGTTTTTCTGTAAGTTGATAATGCAAATCAACGTATGCATTCAATGATTGAAACTTACTATTCGGTCGCCACCCATTGCCTTTTTTGTATTGAACATAAGCGATATAACTTAGTTTTTTCGATGTGCCATAAACACTATTATAACTTCCTAAAAAACCATTGGAACCCGCGGTCTGTCTGCTTTCTAAAGAAAATGGCTTATCACCACCTGGTTGTTTGATTTCAAAATTCAGTAAGCCACCGAATTGTGTTCCATATTGCAAACCTGATGCACCTTTAATGATTTCTATTCTGCGCAATGCTTCTGTAGGCGGCGTATAATAACTTTCTGGATAACCCAACACATCTGCGCTAATGTCGTACCCATTTTGACGCACATTAAAATTTGAAGTACGATTAGGATCCAATCCCCGACCACCAATGCTTAATTGCAAACCGGCGCCATCATTTTCGAAAATATTCAGCCCTGCTACTTTTCCAAAAATTTGTCTTGCGTTGTTGGTAGATTTATTGACAGTGAGTTTTTCTACATTAATGACTTCCGATTTTTTTCCTGCTGTAATTTTCATTCCTTCTACCTGATACAGATGTCGAAAATCGCCAGTCTTATCTTTCACTTTTACTTCACGAAGATGTGTCGTAGTATCTTGTCCTTTCCCAAAAAAAGAAACAAACATCAAAAGCACAATCAAAAAATATTTACAACCCACGTATCTCATCATTAAAAGGCATTATCCAATTTTTATGTTTAAAATTATCTGTGGTGAGAGCTAAATTTTGGGAAGTATCAACATACAACTTGCTTCTTCTTCCGTTTAATGTCACATATATCGTGGCATACACTTCAGGGTTCATCATGCCTTGTTGTTGATAATGATCGTGTAGTATGTTGGCATATTGCACAATAAAATCAGGCTGTGTAGCCATCATCTTTTCCTGATTTTTTGTAAGAAAATCATTGTTGTTTACGGGAACAATCTTGTTGGAAAATTTATCCTTCACTACAAACTGTGCGTAACCCATTTTCTCCATCAGCATCACCCGCCAAGAAAATCGATACCCTTCTTCTGTCCAAAAAAGATTATCGGGCATGGTTAAATATCGCCAAGGAAAAATGAATTGAAATGCGAAAAACAAGATGAAAACAACCGAGGTCGCCCGCATCCAAAAAGGTCTGAAAACAAAAGCTGCCCTGTCATTAAGCGATCTCACATTAAATATTGATTGCAGTTTGTTGAGTAATTTATCAATGCTTTCAGTAGGAAAGAAAATGATGGTAGAAACGATCATAACAAACGGAAACACACCTATCGGAAATAACAACCAAGTAAGTACATGAAAAATAATAACCGTTATGTAAGCAATTGTTCTTGTTTTTTTATTCAATAAAAAAAACGGAATGGTAAGATCATAAAATGCGCCAAACCAACTAAATAAATACGCTACCCAAATCTTATTGAAAAGAAAACCAATAATGGGTAAATCATTTTTTGCAGGTAACCAAAGCCGTAAGGGCATTGCCTCGAAAAGCCAGTCTGTATTGAGTTTTGCAAGACCTGCATATACATACACAATACAAAACATCAACCGCAAACTACCTACACACCAAAGCGGCACAAATCGTTTTGACAAATTTTTATTTTGTACCGCATCTAAGGAAAAACAAACATTCGCAGGCAGCCACATCATCAAAAACAATACAAGACTTACAAAATAATAATGATTGAGATAATTGGTTTTATCCATCAACTCTATGTAAGTAAAACTGAAGAATAGAATGACAGATGAGATTCTGTAAAATAATCCTAACGCAAAAAACAAAGCACTGATGCCACAAACAGCAAATAAGATATACGTGTATTCACCCAACGGTTTTATCCATTCAAAACCATAATAGTGAAAGAAAAATTTCGGTTGAATGTAGAGCTCGTATATCCAATCATTTACCCAAAACCGAATAACACTTCCTACAATCATCAAACCAAACAACACCCTGAAAACAGCTAAGGATGCCGCATATACAGGTTTTTCAAAATTGCTTTTTGATATATTTTGCAGTAAACTCACAAATTAGTCTCCGTCGTTATCGGTATAGGTAATTGATATTCCAAGCGCAGAAACCATATC
>CBFGYQ010000378.1:0-2440 GCA_965652995.1 uncultured bacterium | reverse complement strand
CAATGCTTATAATTCTAGAACGATAAACGCTTCGATCTGTCAGGGACAATCTTATTCTTTCAATGGTAATATTTACACAACAAGTGTAAGTAACTTAAAAGACACCGTGCTAAGCATGATGGGTGGGTGCGACACCATTATCACATTAAACCTGACAGTAACCCCATATCTCACAGGGACAGAAGCTGTAACCATTTGCCAAGGACAGTCCTACATATTTAATGGTGTTACCTACACTTCCAGTAATAACAACGCAAAAGATACCGTTCAAAACTTATCAGGATGCGACAGTATTGTTACACTGAACCTAACGGTAAACCCTTATCTAATCGGGACTAGAACAATAAACATTTGTTATGGGGAATCGTACACATTCAATGGCGTAACTTATACTACAAGCAACAATACAGCAAAAGATACTATCCCAAGTCCTACAGGCTGCGATAGCATTATAACACTGAACCTTACTGTAGCTCCTTTCTTAACAGGCATAAGAACAGTTGTTTTATGTGCGGGTGATTCTTATACATTTAATGGAGTGACCTACACTACAAGCAACAATACCGCTACTGATACCATACAGAATTCCAGCGGATGCGATAGTCTTGTAACACTAGACCTTACCATACTTCCACCTCTTTCGAGTATTGATCGAAGAAATATCTGTTTCGGAGAATCTTATTTATTTAACGGCAGCACATATACTACTAGCAATAACACAGCGAGAGATACGTTCATCTCAACAAACGGGTGTGATAGCATTGTTACCTTAAATCTTTCTGTGTCGTCACCGGTTAATTTTCTCACCATAGACACATCGGGTTGTGGCTCAATAACAATAGACGGTACAACCTATACAACAAGCATATTTGTAAACGATACGATTAGGGGAATCGCCGGTTGTGATAGTTTGTATATTAATTACAATATCCTTATTTATCCTAACTACAATCTGAGAACGAATATTGATTCTGTTTCCTGTGATTCTGTTTTGTTTGAAGGCACTACTTACTATGCAGATACCTCATTCGTTCAAATGTTCAACACAGTTAATGGATGTGATAGTTTACAACGTACTGTGAACATAGACATCGATGACTTTGAATTGGATCTGAATGCAGATTTATTACAACCTTATGAAGGCGAGGTAATAACTCTTACTGCTACAACCAACATCCCTTACTATCAGGTGATTTCGTGGGAGCCTTCCAGCTTATTTTTAGATCAACAAGCAAAAGCACAATGGGTGAAACTCTATGAGAATACTCAAATAACCGTAACTGCTATTAGCCCGAATGGCTGCATTGACACCGCATCTCTAGATTTTAATACACTTGACATCACGCATACAGTTTCCTTCCCAAATGCATTTACTCCAAACGGCGATGGAAGAAATGATATATTCAAACCACTTGTAGCTATTAAACGTGCTTATCTAGTAAAATATTTCCGCATTGTAAATCGTTGGGGGCAAGAAGTATTTCATCAGATATCTCAAAATGTAGAAGGATGGGATGGAACTTTCAAAGGTGTACCGCAAGGTATGGGCGTTTATAATTACTATTTCGAAATAGAGTTTGTGGATGGCAAGAAAATACAAATGAAAGGAGATGTAACTCTAGTTCGATAAAAAATATCGTACTGGAAAATGCGCTAATTTTATAACAGATGAGTTCACGTATTCTTACACTTTTTGGAGATGAAGAAAAAGCACCCGAGCAAATAAATGCTATTGGTAAAAGCCGTGCTGTTGCTAAAAAGAAAAAAAAGAATGTTGAAGAAGAAGTAACAGAGATCAAAAAAAGCAAATCAATTCCGCTTGACAACTGGACTCCTCAAAAACAATATTATTCCATCGGCGAAGTAGCTGCCTTATTTGAAGTAGCGACTTCACATATCCGTTTTTGGACGACCGAATTCAACCTTAAAGTACGTACTACACGCAAAGGCGACAGGCTTTATACACCCGAGCAAATACAGGAAATAAAAAACATTTATCACCTTGTAAAAGAAAAAGGCTTTACGCTTAGTGGTGCAAAAACAAAATTGAAGCAAGAAAAAAAGTCGATAACAGAAACTGTGAACTTGAAACAATCATTACTAAATCTTCGCAATCTACTTACAGAAATAAAGAATAGAATATAGATCTTCTATAAAAACAAGTCTTCTTTGAAAATTTCCAGCGGTATGATTATTGTTGTGTTTCCTCTAAAATAATCACCATGAAACAATTACTTCTACTGTTATTTTTTATTTCTTCAATAAACGTATTTGCTCAATCTGATTACGATCGTTCTACTGATAAAGAGAATGGATCTGTTGTTTATAAAGGACAGCTCACTTATGATGATTTACTAAAAGAATCTTCTTTTTCTTGGTTGCAAGAAGGAGTAGAAAACTATACTCCAAGTAGCGATGCTATAGATTATCTACAAAAAGA
>CBFGYQ010000377.1:0-2453 GCA_965652995.1 uncultured bacterium | reverse complement strand
TAGCTTTGTTTTCACTGGTGAAAAAATTAAGTGTCATATTAATCGTTGTAATTGGTTTCCTATCGTTAGTTGGGTTTAAGCAAGAAACTATCACAAAAGAAAAGCTTGGCCAAATGCTTTTCTTTGACCCTATACTTTCCGGAGATGAAAGCATCAGCTGTGCATCATGCCATAAACCGGACTTTGCATTTGCAGATACAGTTGCGTTTAGTAAAGGTGTGAATGGCAAATTGGCCACTCGCAATACGCCATCTGTTATGAATGTCGCTGCTCGCGAAGCATTGTTTTGGGATGGCAGAACAGCAACTTTACACGAACAAGCTCTTTTCCCAATAAAGAATCCCAATGAAATGAATTTGCCATTGGATGTTGCAGTAAAGCGACTTAATGCAAGCAAAAAATATCGTTCATTATTCTATCAGGTTTTTAATCAATATCCAAATGAAAATAATTTAGGATTAGCAATAGAAGCATATGAAAATACACTTGAAACATCTGACACGCCCAATGATAGATGGCTCAACGATGAACCTAATGGACTTACAGAACAACAAATAAGAGGAAGAAATATTTTTCGAGTGAAAGCAAAATGTTTTGAATGTCATTTTTCACCTGATTTCACCGTAGACGATTTTCGAAACATTGGTTTGTTTAATGGAAAAAACTACAACGATTCCGGTCGATATCATATAACTAAAGACTTGAACGATATAGGCAAATTCAAAGTTCCCGGGTTGAGAAATATTGCCATTACTGCTCCTTATATGCACGATGGAAGTTTAAAAACTTTGCGAGAGGTGATTGATTATTACAATGAACCGGATAGGTTTGTATCGAATAGTCACAATCGAGATAGCCTTTTGCAACAGCCTCTGCATCTTACAGAAAGTGAGAAACTAGATCTGGAGGCTTTTTTACATTCGCTTACAGATGATAGATTTGTAGGAAAGCGATAAAGTGAAGTGGCAATGAATTTTTTGGAGGAGAAGAAAGTCGTAATAATAGCTTATGAATAATAACAACAAAACTGCTGTAATCACAGGCGGTACACAAGGTATTGGCAATGCTATTGCAGAAAAATTTTTATCAGAAGGGTTCTCAATTGCTATTTGCGCGCGTACAAAACAAGACCTGTTAAAGGTGGAAAATGAATGGAAAGAAAGATATTCTGATGCAAATATATTAGCGATTGAAGCAGACCTTGGAAACAAAAAAGACGTTCTCACTTTTGCAGAAAAAATAACAGAACAATTTTCTACGATAAATGTTCTTGTAAATAACGCAGGTGCATTCTTCCCCGGTAAACTAGCTGATGAACCTGATGGACACTTGGAAAAGCTGATGGAAGTAAATCTCTACAGCGCGTATCATCTTACACGTCAGTTGCTTCCTATCATGAAAAAAAACCAACAAGGTCATATCTTCAATATTAGCTCTATAGCAGGTTTACGAGCCTATAAAAATGGTGGGGCTTATGGTATTACTAAATATGCACTTTTAGGGTTTTCTGACAATCTTCGCTTAGAATTGATGGAGGACAATATTAAGGTGACAGCTGTAATGCCTGGTGCCGTTTGGACGCGCTCTTGGGAAAGCAGTGGTGTAGATAAAGAACGATTGATGTTACCTGAAGATATTGCTGATACCGTTTGGAGTGCATATAATTTATCAGGTGCTGCTAATGTAGATCACATCACCATCCGACCGTTGAAGGGTGATATATAGAATGTTTTTATTACAAAGATCATTATACCCAAAAATTAAAAGACTCACAAAATGTGAGTCTTTTAAAATATTTATAGATAATCCTTACAGTTGGTTATAAATCGGTGCATCTATATTGCGTGCAATACCGAAATATTGGAATGTTTTATGACGGTAACCTTTTTTCAAATAAGCATCTGTATTACCATCGTCCGCGATCGTTACCCAATCATTTGTTTTGTCAATTCTCCAACGATATACAGCCAATGTATTACCGCCACGACGAGTTAACGCATAGAACTGATGTTTTTTATCTCTGTAACCCATTTTTATCATTTGGTCATCAGTGTATTCATCTTCCGCGATGCTCGCATAGTCTTGTGTTGTAGGGTTGAACCAGCTGTTTACAGCTACGCGTCCTTCACCAGGATTGCGATAAGCATAAAAAATACTTGTTTTATTCTTCCAGCCCCAATTCAATATTTGTCCTTCTTGATATTCACCTTCGGCAAGTGTAACATAGTTTTTTGCACTTGGGTTGTACCAACGATTTACGATTACCAATTCTTCATCAATATTCTGCGCAATACTGCTGTTTGCAAATAATACTGTAGCCAATACACTAGTAATGAGTACAAAGGATTTTTTCATAATTGTCGTTATTTTCAAAATTGTTTTCCAAAATACATAAAAATTTTCTTGCCTTGCAATAGGTAGCACGAAAAAATTTTCTGCAATATACAATACTG
>CBFGYQ010000376.1:0-2459 GCA_965652995.1 uncultured bacterium | reverse complement strand
TATATCAAGCTTTATCAGAAAAGACTTTTTAGTAAGGGGTGCGCCGTTAGGCAAATTATTTATCCATTGATTTGCTTGTTCCAAGTTAACTGGAGAGGTTTTCTCCCCATGTGAAGTAGTATCACTGTATACCTCACTTATAAGTTTAATACCCTCTTCAGGATTGTTTCGTAAATACTCTTCAGCAGTTTTCCTTTTATTTTCCTCACCACCCTTTTGTGAAGTACAGGAAGCAAAACATGCGATTGCTACAAAACAGTATAGAATTTGTTTTCTCATAAAAAAATTTTTCCGAAAATACTTGTCGTGACTTGTTTCAACAATAGTCAAAACACCCTTTTATTTTCCACTACATACTCAAACCTTAAAGGCAAATGAAATGTAATCAAAAAAACGCTACCTAACACTGTGTTTGTATGTATTCGAAAGGCATCTAGATGTTGTAAAGTATAAGGCGTACCATGAAGACGATAGGCATGATAGTTCCTTGGAATTTATTGAAAGATTTATAAGGGTGAAAACACCCTTTATGAAACCGTGATTATGCTAACCTGTTTAGCTATTCCGATTTGCATTTTTGTACTGCAATGATGCTTTAGAAAGAGACTTACCTACCCCACGCCAATTAACAAAGCCCCTATAATTTATCCCTATTGAACGATCCCCCAGTAATTGGGGGATTTCTATTTAATTTTTTCACAACATTATTTCCTCATCATATTCGCGACCCTCTTTTTCACACGTCGGGTCTCATCTTCCAATGCATGTTGTTTTTCCTTAAGGGCATAACGTTTATCCTTCACACCCTGTTTCACTCTTAGGAATTTATTTTCAAACAACAATCCGCCAATGATTCCCATTATCGCGTATGTCAAAAGTCTGGAGCTTCTCATGATGTATAAAATTTAAAGGAGTCTATATTTCTAATTCAAAAATACCGTGCCTAAGCTGTTAAGTTTCATTAAATTTGAAACACTATGAAATCGATCTTTTCTCTTTTAGTTGCATTAACCTGCATGTTCAGCATTTCTTTCGCACAAGAAACTATACTAACAGACGCAGACAAGATGGCGAAAGCCCTTATTGAAAGTGATTACAATACTTTTCTAAATTACACTTATCCAAAGATCCTTAAAGATATGGGTGGCAAAAAGAAAATGCAGGAAACTATAAAAAAACAAATGGATGATCTCTCGCTACAGGGTGTGAAAATACTTTCTATTACTTATGGAGAACCCAATGTAATCATCAAAGAAAAAGATGAATTACAAACTACATTATTACAAGAAATGACCTTCGATACTAAAGAGGGAAAAATACAGACTAAATCTTCCATCATAGCCATCTCTACCAATAATGGCAATAGTTGGTATTTTGTTGATCCCGGAGAACGTGATCTGGAAACAGTTCGTTTATCACTTCCAAACCTCAGCAAAAAATTGGTATTGCCTCCACACGACGCTATCAAAGTAGAGAAATAAGTTGAAAGGAAAGAGCAATATCTGTGCATTGCTTCTTAGCCTTACCATAACAAGTAAACAGCTATTTTTGCGCGATGCAGCTTTCCATTCCACAGCAAATAAGCAATTATATAGGAGGTAATTTTCATGCACCTATCGACGGAAATTATCTTGACAATATCAATCCGGCAACCGGAGAAATCTACGGACAAATACCCGACAGTAACAGTAAGGATATTGAAGAGGCTATAGCTGCTGCCAAGAATGCGTTCCCAACTTGGAGTACCACAACATTGGAACAACGCTTTAAGATATTGAATCGGATCGCGGAATTGATAGATGCGAATTTGGACACATTAGCATTAGCGGAAACCAATGATAATGGTAAACCGCTTTTACTTTCGAGTAGAGTAGACATACCGCGCGCCTCTAGCAATTTTCGTTTTTTCGCAACCGGCTTAATGCACACAAGCACAGAAAGCCATAGCATGGAAGACAAGGCAATCAATTATACTTTGCGTCAACCAATTGGCATAGTAGGTTGCATTTCTCCATGGAATTTGCCACTGTATCTTTTCACATGGAAAATAGCTCCTGCTTTGGCCGCTGGCAATTGTGTGATCGCCAAACCCAGTGAAGTAACACCAATGACAAGTTATTTGCTGAGCGTGATTTGCAAGGAAGCCGGTTTGCCAAATGGTGTGTTGAATATTGTACATGGTAATGGTCCAAATTGTGGTAGTGAAATCGTGAAACATCCTGATATAAAAGCAATTTCATTTACAGGAAGTACTCGTGCTGGAAAAGACATTGCAGCAACTGCAGCTCCTATGTTCAAAAAACTATCACTAGAGCTAGGCGGTAAAAACCCCAACATCATTTTTGCGGATTGCGACTGGGAGAAAATGATGCGCATTACTGTACAAAGTTCATTTGCAAATCAGGGACAGATATGTCTGTGTGGTAGCAGTATCGTTCCACCTTCTTCTTTCGCAAGTT
>CBFGYQ010000375.1:0-2463 GCA_965652995.1 uncultured bacterium | reverse complement strand
TTCTTCAGCCAACAAACCTGCATAGTTGCTTTGTGCATCAGCAGTAGAAAGCTCTTTACGCAATACTTTTTCAGCTACTTCTACAGCCAACTTACCAATTTCGTTCTTCACTTCTGTAAGTGCAGCCATTTTTTGCTGTTGTATTTGCTGTTGTGCATCAGCGATTATTTTATTCGCTTCAGCTTTTGCAGCATCTTTCGCTTCATTTACTATTTTGTCTTTCGTTTCTTTAGCTTCTTTCAGCATTTGAGAACGCTCTTCACGCGCTTGTTGCATCAGTTTTTCATTCTCGTTCTTCATTTCTGCCATTTCCTTCTTCACACGGTCAGCAGTAGCAATGCTTTCAGCAATACCGGTTTCACGCTCTGTCAGCGATTTCAAAATTGGTCCCCAAGCAAATTTTTTCAAGATGAAAAACACTGCCAAAAACGCTACCAGTGTCCAGATAAATAAACCGAGTTCGGGGGTTAATAAATCCATTTTTTATTAATTAAAAAGTCAAAATTTAAAATTCAAAAAACTTTTTTTTCTATTGTCCATGCTGCTATGCTATTATTTAGCTTTTGCGGCGTTGGCACCATTCGTCTGTTCTTCTTACTATATAGCTTTCTCATACTTCGTGAGATTGCTTCGTCACCCTTCCTCGCAATGACGCGAGTAATATATTCATCATCAAATCTCCAAATCAACACATCTTCAAATTAAAAAAAACGCCCTCTGCCCTGTGCGTTGGGCGTTTTTTTGTTTCGTTCGTAGCAATTAAAGTACGATCGCAAGTAGACCCGCGATTACACCAAACAACGCAACACCCTCTACGAAGGCAGCTGTAAGGATCATGTTCGCGCGAATGTCACCTGATGCTTCCGGTTGGCGAGCGATGCTTTCTACAGCACCTTTACCGATTTGACCGATACCAACACCTGCACCAAGAGCAGCGATACCTGCACCAATAGCACCACCTGCAGCGGCAGTACCATCAATTGCTAACATAATTGTGTTCAACACTGACATGTTATATATGGATTTTGATTAAAAAACTATTTTGTTACTTTTTTCAACAGTCATACTTCGACTTCGCCCAGTATGACACACTTTATTCATCTTCAAATTCTCAAATCACCAAATCTTCAAATTAACTACGCTACTACTTCTTGGGTTGATACGTTATATTCTTGTCCTGTCTCCGGATTCTTTGGATGATAATCTTCATGCTCATAATCATGATGATGCGGCTCTTCGATAGCTTGTCCAATGAACACAGCCGTAAGATTCGCAAAGATGAACGCCTGGATAGCTGCCACCAACAATTCTAGGAAGAACATGAAGATGGTAAACGCCAACGACACCGGCACAAATCCCCAACCTGCTACTTTACTAATCGCACCAAAAATGAATATCATTGAAATCACACTAAGGATTACGATGTGACCCGCTAGAATGTTAGCGAACAAACGTATCATCAATGCGATCGGTTTAATGAAAAGAGAAATGATCTCGATAGGAACCAACAATAGTTTTACACCAAACGGCACTCCCGGAGGATTGAACAAGTGACCCCAGAAATGACTGTTGCCACTGAACACCATTACTAAAAAGGAAACTATTGCCAAACAAGCAGTAACAGCGATATTACCCGTGAAGTTAGCACCACCCGGTAACAAGCCCAGCATATTATTGATCCATATAAAGAAGAAAACGGTAAGCAACAAAGGCATATAGCGCATGTACTTATGTCCCAAATTCGGTTTTGCAACTTCGTCTCTGATAAACGTAATAACCGGCTCCATCGCATTTTGCAAACCTGTAGGAGCAGTCATTGTACCTCTCTTTTTATACTTACCTGCAATGCTCAACATGATCCACAACAACAAAATCGCAGAGATGATCATGGATAATACATTCTTAGTAATAGAGAAATCTATCAAACTTTGACCTTCAACAGGATTTACAGGAACTATTTTTTCCTTCATCTTGTTGGTCGGGTCTATTTGGTAGCCGTTATACGCTTCATGACCGTGGTGGAATTTAGATGCTGAAAACATCGAAAGCCCATTGATATTGTCATATATAATAACAGGAAGAGAAAGACTTACAGGATGGCCATTCCAATCGAAAAGATGCCAATAGTGGCTGTCGCGAATGTGACCAAAAATTACTTCAGAAGCATTAAATCCTTTTTTCTCTTCGCCATGAGCTTCGTGAGTCGCTTCGGCAGCGTGTTCTTCATGTTGTGCAAAAGAAATATTAGAAAGCTTGCTCGGTTGCATTATTTCAGGTTTTTTCTTTTCGCCCATTCGCGATAGGCTTTTGCATTTTTCTCTTGCTCCGCCAGGGTTTTGGCATACAAATGATAACCGGGTCTGGATGTGTCAGCGACGAAAAAAATGTAATCGTGTTTCGCAGGATGTAACACCGCATCAATGGCGGAAGGATTTGGCATGGAAATAGGTCCCGGAGGTAAAC
>CBFGYQ010000374.1:0-2466 GCA_965652995.1 uncultured bacterium | reverse complement strand
TCATCGCTTATTCGCATCAAGTCATCCACTTCAAAAGATTTTTCTCCAAAGAAGTTGTCCGCTCCTTGTTGTTGAAGTTCTATTACTTTCCGCATGATTGTACCCACTGATGCTGATGATATATTTCCGTAGGTACTGCTCAATTCAATTTTACCTTGATTTGCTGCCCATTGCAATGTTTTTATAAGGTCTTGCAAGTCCAATAAAGGCATTTGGTTGTCATCGCAATATTTGAAGAGCATTGAAATAATGCTCTCTTGTGTGCTGTTCAATCCTAATATTTTTGAAAGCAAAACTGGCCCAAATTCACTTACAGTTGCTCTTAGTTTTACACCTTTCTCATCACTCAAAGACAACAACTCTACAGGAAAACCATTAGTAGTATAATTCGTTAAGCCCATCAGTTGCACACGCTCTTTTATTTTTTCATTTTCTGTGCCGCCAGCTGCAATACCACTCAAATCTCCTTTTATGTCCAGCATTAGAACCGGAACGCTTGCATTACTTAGTCCTTCAGCAAGTACTTGTAAAGTTTTTGTTTTTCCCGTACCTGTAGCACCACTTATCAACCCGTGGCGATTCATGGTCTTTAGAGGTACAGCAATAGTCAGATCTTTTTGAACGTGGCTGTCTAATACAGCTTTACCCAATAGCAAGCTTTCTCCTTTAAATGAATAACCATTAGTGATAACAGCCGTAAAATCCTGTTGTGACATAAGGTGCAAATTACTTAGGAAAACTATTTGTTTTTTATTTGATTGTCAATAGTTGATTGTATTTAGTTATACATAGATTATGAATGAAAAGTGTAAACCCTTGCTTTTTGCTTATACATATAATAAATACCGTTAAAACACCCTACCCTAGGACAAGTGTGCTGCATAGCTTTGTTTAATATAAACAGCTATAACAGCTTTTATCATAACCTGATCAAATATCCACAAAATGAAATACACTATTCTTTTTGCTGTGACTATCTGCTCTATAGTATCTGTGAATGCGCAACAATTTATTTCTAACAAAATCTATACGGCACCTGTTGCGGAAAAACTTGAAAACAAAACCATTATTTACCAAGATGGGGAAGAGAGTCAGACGAATACTGAAGTCTTTGGAGGTAAAGCTGCTTATAAAGTAACGATAAAATACAAGAAGAGTAGTACAGTAGATTCATTCAAGACGTTTTATTTAACCAACGAACAAGTCTCTAAATCGTCAGACGGAAAATACACGTTGATGATTGATAATACAAATAGAATATTTAAAGAGAAAGCTGTTTGGATGCAAAATGGAACTGATAGTACAATCGCAACGATTGAAGAGTATTCGAGAACACCTAAACAACATCGCTTCGGAATTTTCGGTTACGGTAATCTGAACCAAGAAAATGAAAAAAGATCAATGGCTCGACAAAATTTAGTTGCTACTACATTCCGGTCATAAATAAAACGGGGAACTTTCGTACCATCTTAAACCTTTCATTCAATAAAAATGCTACGAATACAGATACACTTCTTGTTAGCACATTGCTTTTTCCTGAGTTAGGCAATTCTGCCTTTATAGGCACTGTAGAAAGTCAGTGGAAGCTCAGTGGCAAGAGAAATAATTATCAGTTTCTTTCTGCATTTTTTTGAGTTTGGATTAAAGAATATCAAGGCTACTGTAAGTGATACTCTTTATGGTTTCGATGTGCTTAGCTATACGCTTGGAGGCCGCTATGCTTTTCATCACGAGTTTGAGGTGAAACAAGGCGAGGAAACAGTAAGCAGAAGTGCCACTTTTTCCCTGATCCCTTACGTCCACTTTTTGAATGTTGCTAATGAAGACAACGAGGCTTACAGAAAAATATTTAACCAAACAGACCTTCCATCTGTGCTGGTGAGTTGGGGGATTAAAGTAGTGGCGCAATATCATCATTTTGGAATTTACGCGGACTTTAAAAATATGTTTGATAACGGTATTAAGAATCCTGATATCAAAGGATTCAACTCTAACATCGGTATCGTGATATCGGCTGACTTAATACAATTCTAAATTTTATTAAAAAATAAAAAGATAACCTGTGTGCGATTGAATTTTTAGGAAAAGCAGCTAAAAATAGGCGTTATTGCCGCTTACTTTATTTAGCACAATTCATTTTTCAACGCGGCAATGACGGGGTTTATACTTGTTGGAGTGTCTTTAATCGCACAACGGATAAAGATAATCAACACTTACAAAAGCTACTCAATACACTAAGTAACAATCAGGGTGGAGTCTTGAGCAATCAATACCAAGCTGTCGATGTGAATATGGATGGAACTATTCGTTATAATGGACCAAACAACGATAACCAATTCAACCTTTCAACAACGTTGCAAAATCAACAAGGAGGTGTTATCAATCAACAAGTGAGATAATTCAAAATAGCACTACACATCTATCGCGCAATCACTATTGGTTGTGCGATTTTTTTGCCGTTAAAAG
>CBFGYQ010000373.1:0-2473 GCA_965652995.1 uncultured bacterium | reverse complement strand
GTATTGAACATACTTCCCTTGCGGCAGTTGGGGCATCTCATTTTCAAAATACTAGAAGCAACTCCAGGAACCTTTTCAGACATTTCGGAAAATTTCCGCAAATGTAGGGCTAATAAAAAAAAAGAAAGGACATTTTTAAAATGTCCTTTCTGAATAATAGAAACAAAGAGTCTATTGTTTAGATATTCTGATTGTTTCAGAATGTACGTCATCAACATATTTAATGAAATACACTCCGCTTGCAAATGGCTTCATATCTATTTCAGTTGCGTTACTATTAACAGTTTTTTGTTGCAATAATTTACCTGAAATATCTGTTATATGAATTTGTGCATTCATGCCTTGTGTACCTGTTGTTCTTATATAAAGAAGGTCTTTAACAGGATTAGGGAAGGCTTCAACAACAAATACATTTTCACCTTTCACAATAGCACTTACTACCGGACTGTATGCAAATTCATTAGTGATGTCTATCATTTTCAAACGATAGTAGTTTATACCTTTTACCGCATTTTTATCCAAATAGCTGTAAGTTGACGGTTCACCAATAGCTTTTACATCAGCTATTTTTTCGAAGTTTCTTCCATCTACACTATGTTCTAATTCAAATCGATCGCTAACTTCTTCTGAAACTGTGTTCCAATCAACACGATTATCATTACCCAAATTAACCGCAGCAATTTTGCCAAGTTTGATAACCAAAGGATTATTGTTTGCATGGATGAAGAAGCTAGAGAAGCCCGGAGTATTTACGTTGATAAACCGTACTCCATTTGCTGCTCCATTAGCTGTTTGTGTCAATAGAGTAGCTGTAGCACCTGTAGCATCAAACACGTTTGAACAGGTTCCATTGTCCAATCTTGTCACATTTAGATTTGCCATCGTAGTAGCTGGGTTAGCTGTTTGCAACGATGTGAAGTCTGCATCTGTGAAGAAGAATTGAAGCGTGATAGGACTTGTAGGAGGATTAACCGATGTTATTTCATAATTTCTATTCAAATATGGCGTGCTTTGGTAAACACGAGCAGCACCTGATTGTTCGTAGAATTTATCTGGCATATCTCCTAAGGCTGTATTAACGTTAGTCTTCATGTTGTAAATTAACAGCCCTGCATCATCTAATTTACTTACCCATGCCGTTCCGCCATTGTGCCAGCTACTGTTATTATTATAAGCAGTGCCACTACAATTATCATTGGTAGAAATCATTGTAGAGGTCATTGGCATTACATCTATACAGAAAGCAGCATCAGGATTTGCAGCATCGTTTTTATCTACTTTGATGTAATATCTGTTGCCAGGTGTTAAGTCTGCCAAATACAAAATATTTCTCCATCCTGTACCAACAGTACCATTATCTTCATCACAACCCACTATCTGATAAGTGGCAAAATCGCTGGAATCTGTTACACTATAAACGCCCAACTTAGAGTCCGTCAATGAATCATAAGCATCAACAGCATAATCAGTCGATATTTTTACCATACCTGATGTAGGAGCGTCAAATTTGTACCAAACAGATGTTGTAGCGTTTGTTCTTTGCTCACAAGAGATGATAGGTTCATTTGGTTCTTGTGTTGCACCTCCAACATCACCATTATAGTTAGTACCGTTACATGTTGTGGTACCTACTACTAACAATGTTGCATTGATAGCACTATCATTGGCCGGGTTGGTTTTAAATATCACAGGTTGTGACCAATCACTAATATCAATACCAGAGCATTTACTCCTTACCCAAACATAGTATTCCGTTCCACCAGTTAAACCTGTAAGATTCTCACTCATAGCTGTAGTGCCAGAACCTATAGGTGTAGTTGATCCTGTAGGAATTGCACCTGTTGTATTATAGTAATAATCGTAGCCTGAAGCAGGTACATTACCGTTTACATACATCCATGAAACAGTAGCTGAGGTACCTGTAACATTTGAAGCGGTTACTTGTGTTGGAGGAGGGCATGTAGGTGGAACAAATTCAATAGCACCATAATCAGGAGTTACGGCACTACGAGGACTTCCACTGAAGTCTGTAGTAATGCCCGCTATTGGATTTCCTAAATTATCCATAAGTGGATTGGTTGGGGTAAGGTCTCCGGTAATTAAATTGGCAAAATAAGGATTAAGTGTATCTGACGATCCATCTTGGGTAGTAGCTGCTTGCCATGCTGCTAATGTTGAATAATCTGTATTTGCTTGGTCTTGTCCGATATAATTATTGGTAGCACCACCTACATAATAATTATTGTCGTCAGCAGTCCAAGTCGTTCCGGTGGTATTAAAATAGATACCATGGTTAGTACCTGTACCACTACGCTGTACAACGAAGATGTTATTCTTTACATTTATAGTTGATGCACTGCTTGTCTGATAAAACCCACGAGTAGTTTCAGTTGTTGTGACTGTCTGGTCATCCAGCACAATTGTGTTGTAATAGTAATTACAAAAATCAGAGCTTGAATTATATAAACCGTAG
>CBFGYQ010000372.1:0-2474 GCA_965652995.1 uncultured bacterium | reverse complement strand
CGATAATGCGAATCACTTTTGCATTAGAAACTTGTTGCGTACCGGCAACAGTCCCATTTGTTTTCCAAAGTGTTTCATTATTTATATAATAGGAGTCACCGTTGTAATTATAAAAATGTTTTATTGTAAATACGTCGTGACTACAAGGTGCTTGTAAATCCGTAGTTCCTGAGGTAGTACCATCAGAAGTCCATAATGTTCTTGAGGAATTGGCTTCAGCATGAAATAGCAAATTATTGTTGTAAACATCAATCCCCTGAATCAATGAATGATCCGAACCAGGGTTTACATCTTTTATCATTTGCCAGTTTTGAGCTTGAATGCTACAGGTGAATAGTGATGAAAGGACAAGTGTTGAAATTTTTTTCATAAAATCGTTTTTTTTTTAATCATGATAGTATCGAAGTAATAGTGCAAATGTCATCAGCAGTATTACAACGAAAATCCCCTCATTTTTCAGCAAGGGGATCATCATTATTTTGAATTTAGAATTTTCCTATTTGGAATTTCCTCATTTATTCTTCTTCATCAAATTCCAACACATCACGGTTAGCCATCAATAAATCGAATTCTTCTTTAGAACCTACTACGATATCATCAAACTCTCTCATACCGGTACCGGCAGGGATCAAGTTACCGGTGATAACGTTTTCTTTCAAGCCCATCAAGAAATCGCTCTTACCTGTGATAGCCGCTGTAGAAAGTACTTTCGTAGTTTCCTGGAACGAAGCAGCAGAGATCCAGCTTTGTGTACCCAACGATGCTTTGGTGATACCATGTAGCATTGGGGTAGAGGTAGCAGGATTTGCGTCGCGGAATTCTACCAACTTCTTATCATTACGACGAAGCATACTGTTTTCTTCACGCACTTCACGAAGGGTAACGATCTGTCCAGGATGAAGCTCAGTAGAATCTCCTGCTTCAGTCACTACTTTCTTATCGAAAATCCAGTCGTTTTCTTCCATGAATTCAAACTTATCTACCGTATCGTCTTCTAGGAATTTAGTATCTCCCGGATCAACGATAGTTACCTTACGCATCATTTGGCGCACGATCACTTCAATGTGTTTATCATTGATCTTCACACCTTGCAAACGATATACTTCCTGAATTTCATTCACCAAGTATTCTTGTACTGCAAAAGGTCCTTTGATAGAAAGAATATCACCAGGAGTGGTAGCACCATCAGAAAGAGAAGTACCTGCTTTTACGAAGTCACCATCTTGCACCATGATGTGGCGTGTTAATGGAACCAAGTATTTTTTCACCAAACCTTCACGGCTTTCTACGATGATCTCGCGGTTACCACGTTTGATGTTACCAAAGCTCACCACACCATCTACTTCCGCTACTACTGCAGGGTTAGATGGGTTACGTGCTTCAAACAATTCCGTAACACGTGGAAGACCACCCGTGATATCTCGGCTACGACCCATGATACGTGGTATCTTCACAATTACCTGTCCGTTGTGTACATTTTCTCCTTCATCAATAATGATATGAGAACCTACCGGAAGGTTGTATGATTTCTCTTCCTTGCCTTCAACAATAAGGCTCGGTATTTTGGTTTTGTCTTTAGTTTCGATAACCACTTTTTCGCGGTGCCCTGTTTGTTCATCTGCTTCTTCACGATACGTAACACCTTCGATGATGTTCTCAAAACGTAGGTTACCTGTTACTTCAGAAAGGATAACGGCGTTAAACGGATCCCATGTACAGATCACATCTCCTTTGCTCACTTTCTGATTGTTTTTCACTTTCAGGTTAGAACCGTAAGGAATGTTGTTGGTAATTAATAATCTGTCGTTTGCTACATCCACAATTCTCATTTCACCTGTACGACCAATTACCATCGTTTGTTTATCACCTTCTACATTCGTGTATTCTGTAGTACGAAGTCCATCGAACTGGATAGTACCGTCGAACTTAGCCAACAATTGAGATTCGATTGCAGAAGAGCCCGCAACACCACCCACGTGGAAAGTACGAAGTGTCAACTGTGTACCCGGCTCACCGATGGACTGTGCAGCGATGATACCAACCGCATCACCTCTTTGTGCCATGTAACCTGTAGCCAAGTTTTTACCATAACATTTTGCACACACACCACGACGAGCTTCACACGTCAATACCGAACGGATATCAACCGTTTCTACACTGCTTTCTTCAATATCTTTTGCAACATCTTCGGTAATTTCTTCACCTGCTTTAGCGATTAATCTATCAGAAACAGGATCATATACATCATGCAAAGAAGTACGTCCGAGGATACGATCGTAAAGTGGTTCTACGATGTCTTCGTTGTCTTTCAATGCACTTGTAGCGATACCTCTCAACGTACCACAATCTTCTGTATTGATAACAACATCTTGCGCAACATCCACTAAACGACGAGTCAAATAACCCGCATCGGCTGTTTTAAGGGCGGTATCGGCAAGACCTTTACGCGCACCGTGGGTAGAGATGAAGTATTC
>CBFGYQ010000371.1:0-2500 GCA_965652995.1 uncultured bacterium | reverse complement strand
TCAAACCAATAGCTATCAGGCAGAAAAACTATATCAAATAACTAGAGATTTCGCATTTGCCAAAATTAAACTAATGTATAAGCCTACACAACATAAATTTGCAGGTTTTAACTTATTAATTGTGTCCAGAAAAAAGAAGAACATTGTTGTTTCAAATATAAAAATTGACGCATACGCGGCGGAAGGGAAAAGCATAGCTCATCTGGAAGACGGGAAAGTATTATTTGTAGAAAACGTAGTTCCGGGAGATACCATCAATGCGAGAATAACCAAGTCTAAAAAAAGCTGGGCTGAAGGTAGATTGACAGAATTAATAGAGCCATCTTCACTTCGTGTAGAACCGTTCTGCCAGCATTTCGGAGTTTGCGGCGGTTGTAAATGGCAAATGCTCCCTTACTCTCAGCAATTAGTTTATAAACAACAACAAGTAACCGATCAGTTAACACGGATCGCTCAAATAACTTTACCGGAAATAGCTCCGATATTAGGAAGTGAAAAAGAGACATTCTATCGTAATAAATTAGAATTTACGTTTTGTGCCAATCGCTATCGAACGCATGAAGAATTGAAAGCAGCCGAAGGAGAAGTACTTCCAAAAGAAAATGCTTTGGGTTTCCATGCACCGGGTCTTTTTGACAAAGTTGTTCCTATTTACACTTGCTATTTACAAAGCGAACCAACAAATAAGTTACTCGCTGTCTTAAGAGGTTTTAGTGAAAAGAATGGATATACTTATTATGACTATCGTACACATGAAGGCTGGCTTCGTAATGTGGTATTACGAATTTCAAAAGCGGGAGAAGTTTTAATAAATCTCGTTTTTAAATATGATGAACCAACAGAACGGAAAGCAATACTAGATCATCTTCTTCACGAAATCCCGAACATCACATCACTGCACTATACTATCAATGGAAAAATGAATGATAGTCTCTTTGACCAAGATGTGATCACGTATTTTGGTAAAGGGTACATAGAAGAGACTTTAGAGAATTTCCGTTACAAAATTTCTCCAAAATCATTTTTTCAAACCAATAGCTATCAGGCAGAAAAACTATATCAAATAACTAGAGATTTCGCAGGTCTTACAGGAGAAGAAACAGTTTACGACTTATATTGTGGTACAGGAAGTATTGGTATTTTCTGTTCTAAAAAAGCAAAAAAAATCATTGGTATTGAGTTGATTGAAGATGCAATAAAAGACGCCAAAGAAAATGCTGTGATGAATGGATTGGACAACTGCTCTTTTTTCGCTGGAGATGTATCAACTATTTGCACTGATGATTTTTTTGCAGAACATGGAAAACCTGATGTAATAATCACGGATCCTCCACGTGCAGGTATGCATGAGAAACTAGTGCAACAACTTATAAAAATGCAAGCACCTAAGATCGTTTATGTTAGTTGCAATCCGGCTACACAAGCGCGTGACCTTCAATTGCTTGATGAATTTTATGAAGTAACTAAACTACAACCAGTAGACATGTTTCCTCATACCCACCACATAGAAAATGTAGCTTTATTGGAACTGAGATAGATCATTGTTTTGAAAATCCTGACAGTCTAAAACGCTTATTGGTTGGGCTTTTTAAGAATAATAAATAGTTGCATTAAACTAAGTTTATAAATAACTTTATAGGCAACAAAATATGTTTTTCGACTATGAAGCAAAAACTACTCACTATATCCTTCACTGTTTCATCGTTTTTTGTTGCAGCACAGGATATTCATTTCTCACAGTTTTACGAAACCACTATTTTAAGAAATCCAGCTTTGTGTGGTATTTTCAGTGGTGATTATAAAGCGGCACTCAACTATAGAAGTCAATGGAATAGCATAAGCAAACCGTTCATCACAGGACAATTATCATTAGAAGGTCGAATTCCTGTGAGCCACGAATCAGATGATTTTTTTAGCGTTGGGTTACTAGGGTTGTATGATAAAGCAGGAAGTATTGATATGAAAACAACTGCAATTTACCCCGCCGTAAATTTTAGTAAAAAACTTGAGAATACGCGTAACTCATACCTAACAGCAGGTTTTACAGTCGGATATCTTCAGCGCAGTTTTGATCCTAGTAAGATGACTACCAATAGCCAATACGGCAGTACCGGTTTTGATCCTAATTTGCCAACCAGAGAAAATGGTGCAGATCCTAAGATCAGTTTTTTTGATCTTGGAGCAGGCATCAACTATAGTAGCAGTAGCGGTGAGAATAATGAACTCACTTACTTCGTTGGTATAGCGGGCTATCATTTTACCCGTCCTAAAACAAGTTTTTATGGAGATGGTTTTGTACGACAAACAGTAAAATGGAATGTAAACGCCGGTTTCAATTATCGTATTAGTGATGATTATGGATTGTTGATGCAAGGGAATTATGCAAAACAAGGCAGCTATTCAGAATTGATATTAGGCGGTTTGGTCAACTGGAAAAAAGGAGGCGAGAATGAGATACATCAGCCTGATTTTATACTATATGGTGGTGCTTTCTATCGTT
>CBFGYQ010000370.1:0-2502 GCA_965652995.1 uncultured bacterium | reverse complement strand
GCTAAAATACAATTTTGGCAAAGCAAATCTGTTTCCTTCTCAAACAAGGTATTATTATTTCTCGTACACCGGTTTGTTTTGCAGAACGCGGTAGCCAATCAGGGTCGCTGGCCGTACCGGCAGCGAGTGAACGCATTTCTACTTTGCCGGCAGCATCTAGTGTTGCGAATTGTATTTTAGAACGGTTTGTGTTAAAATCATTGAACAAGAAACCAAGAATGCCACCTGTATTTATTAAGGCATAAGAAGAAAACATTCCTCCATCTTCCTGAGAATACTGGCTTTTTCTTATAAAGGCATACCATTCATTTACTCCTTCGCCATTATACGATAGTGCAAAAATGTCATCATAATAGTACTCTTTAATGGTTTGCATCATCATCGGTCCATTATAGTAAAACGAATAATAACCTCCCCAACCCGGATTATTGTTACGATACATGATAGTCACATCTTCTGAAATCAAAACGAAACCACCATCTTTTTTAACGATGATTTGCTTCGTCTTATAATTATCAAAAGCACGTTTTTTATTGCGCTCTCCAGTTGCACCTCTTACTTGTTCTGAAAAAGGGATGAGTTTGTTATTGGCAAATAGGCTGTCATTCATATTATACACAGCATATAACACACCATCGTAACTGCCATTTTTCTTTTCTGAATAAAATCCGGCAATGTATATTTTGCTGTTTACATTGTCCATTTTCATGTAGCTGTTTGCCACATATTTTTCACGTAAGGGAAATTCTTTTGTGGTAAATCTATTCCCAAGTTTCGGAAGTGCCAACAACCAAAGCTGGTCTGCATAATTTTTTGCCCCGGCTGGTGTGCAAACGGGTATGTAAAAATTGCCTTTATCGTCAATTAGCCCTTCACCTATTTCCAGATTATTGTCTGCTGTATAGCTACTATGTCCTCTTCCTGAAATGTTTAAGTCACTATCTAACCATACACCTGTGAACTGCATCTCTCTTCCTTTATTCTCTGCACCATATACTAGAATTTGCGTTTTGTCGTCGCTTACAGCAGATGAAAAGTAGTTGCGCGTTGGGCCGAAAACACCTGTTTTTGCTGTGGTTAGTTGGATGGGGTTTTTCAATAATCGGCCACGCGTATCAAGCAAAGCAGCATATTGCACTACTTTATTACTTTCTATCGATTGATATAAAACGACCATTCTATCAGGGTAGTTGATGAAACGTGTTTCATATATTTTCTTAGGAAAAAAATCTAACAGCACAGTGGCTCGTTTCACCATAGAGTCATCATACGCGTCTAAATAAAAGCCACTTGCATCTCCGCGATATACATATGTCCTATCTCCACTTTTACCAATAATATTGAAGTCGCCTGTACGGAGATCAAATTTTTCAAATCCGGAATATAGCACCTCTTGCGCATTGGTTTTTATCCCCAACAAGCAAGCGAACAGTAGTATCCAAACTGACTTATTCATATTGTTCATTCAAAAAAGATACAGTTTTTTTACGAGAGAAATCTCTTTTGCAAAGCAGCGGAAGGCAGAAGACATTCCTGTTTTTGCCCAAACCATTTATAACGTCTTTTTGCAATGAAATCGTACATCCCGTCTCTTATAAATTTTGGTAAAATGTAACCGATCAAAACCAACTTCCATATACCACTTATCATTTTTGCTAATTGCAATACTGCATCAGATTTGTAATAGAACGCTCCTTTATTCAGTAATACAACAGAGTCAACAGATTTGTGTTGTACCTCCGGATGGTTTTGTAATTGGGCAAAAAACACTTGTTGCTTTATATCGTGTTTAATAACAAATTGCACCGTTCTATCACAAAGATTGCATACCCCGTCATAATAAAGAATAGTGCGTGTCTCTTTCATATTAACGAAGAGAGTCTAATAACATCGGATTTATTTCAGGAGATTCTGATATTATTGTTGATGATGTAGTTGTCACTGTAATCTTATTCTTCTCTAATATAGAATCCACTTTGGGTTTTATTTCTATAGCCATACGTCTGTCAAGATCTTCAGCAGCTTGTGCTTCTAATTCCTTGAATCTAATTTCTGTAAGGGAGTCCGATTTATGTTCTAATTGTTCTTTAGTGAAGTATTCTTGCTTTTTCTGACAAGAAACAAGAAAAACGAATCCACTAACCACAACTAATAATAGTTTTTTCATGATAGATTTACGTCGCAAATTTACAGTAAAGACGCGGCTTTGATGCCTTTAAATAAAAGTCTTGTAAAAAATTAACGTAGTATTTTTTATAAACTTGGATTACTATTTGCAATATCTGAGATAAATATTTACGAGATTTATACTTCCATGAGCCTTGGTGTCCGCTATATACTATGTTTGATGCTATTGTTGTGTGCAAAGGATGTTATTGCACAAACAGATACTTCGCAAAAAATTAGGTTGGGTGCTGTCATAGAAAATGGCGATACGATAGCTGTCGCTTTTTTGGATGATGTGTATGTGATTGATAAGTTGCCTAAAAAATGGGCGAAGAA
>CBFGYQ010000369.1:0-2504 GCA_965652995.1 uncultured bacterium | reverse complement strand
TTATTATCAATGAATGCAGCTACATTCACACCGGTAAGCTCAGTTTTTTTGATATCTGTTTCTAATGCTACGTTTACTGCTGAGTTTTTATCTTTAAAATAATTGTTGTACGCATCATGGGTAATAAAAACTATTGGTAATGTAGTGGTTTCTATTTCTGAGTGGCGATTGTAAGTAGGTGCATATTTAGAACCATAGTTGTCATAAAATATTATCGCTGAGGCACCTTGTTTTTTAGCAGTTGTCACCTTTTCGCTCATGGCTTTTTCAGAATCGAAATGTGCATCTTCTGCATCGTCCTTTTTTGAGTAAAGCGGCATCAACCAAACCCCTCCATATTCCAAGACATCCTGTAGTACTTCACTTTTTATTTCTTTGTTGTTAGCACTAAAAGGAAGTGGAAAATAATCTTTATTCAACTCTAAATTGTTGCCGTCTACCGTTAGCTTATTGTTGCTTGTAGCTTCTTTGCCATATACGAAATCAAAAGGATGTTCATAAGACTCGCCATACGGAGCTATTTTTTGTTTCTTATAGAATTCAGCGATGTAGGCAGCAGCCTTTTTTTCTCCTTCACTAGAGGTTCTTCTTCCTTCCAGCTCTTCTGATGCCAAATAATTGATATCTGTTTTCAGTTGTTTTATTACGTTTTTATCTGCCTTTTTTTGAGCAAAAACAGCCGACTGGCTTATCACTAGTAAGATGGAGACGAGAATGTATTTCATAATTGGGTGCAAAAATACAGCAATAGAGAACGTGTAGTATAAAGAAAATTGGAAACAGTTGGCAGTAGCCCTATGGGTCTTCAATAACAGTAACCGATGGAACATCCATCGGAGTGCCGAATAAAAAGAAAAAGCTCTGAAATCAGAGCTTTTATCATACTGTGTAGCTGTTTTGGTGAAATTAGCCGTTCAAAACCTGCAATGCGCCATCTCTATCTACCATCATGGGCTCTGCCTGATCTTCAGGGGTAGCATCGGTAGCATTGGTAGGCATCACGATTTCTATATTTGTTATGTCTTTAAGTTGTGGTAGATCGCTGGGAGAATTGATGCCCAGATAATCCATGAAATTCTTAGAAGTAGAATAGATAAGCGGTTTGCCTACCATATTCTCATTTCTTCCGGCAATCATTATCAATTCTTTTTCCAATAATTTTTGAATAGAATAATCAGCACTTACGCCTCTGATAAATTCGATCTCAGATTTGGTAATTGGTTGTTTGTAAGCGATGATTGCCAACGTTTCCATTGCCGCTGTAGATAATTTTTTAATGTATTTATCTCCATTAAGCTGCAACACCGTTTTGTGAAAAGCTTTTTTGGTAAGAAACTGATAACCGCCACCTATTTCTCTCAACTGAAAAGGATAGTACTCTGCTTCATACTTTTCACGAACAGCATCTATACAAGCCGCTATTCTATCAGCTTCAATGGTTTCCTCCACTGTTTGTGAGATCATTTCAATCAATTCCATCTGTGTTACAGGACGCTCACTTGCAAAGATCAATGCCTCAACATGCATCATTAATTGTTCTATATCCATTGGTTTCCCTCTTTTCTGTTTCACCGAAAATACTACCACTCCCTACAAATCCCTATTGAAAGAAATGCACAGATGTGAGTAACTTATCTCTATTATTAAGTTTTTGTATTTAGCTTGGTTGCTACTATTAAACATCCGTTGCAATTTGTCAAATTGTTACAAACAATCTTTTAATTGGTTGTAATCACTCTTATACTATATTTCGCTATTCTGCAAAATGTGTATTTGCAATTTTCTAGGAACTACAATTCCACACACACATTCTTAGGGTCAGTAAAAAACTTTAACGCTTCCCAACCACCTTCTCTTCCCACACCAGAGTTTTTAAAACCGCCGAAGGGTGTACGTAAATCTCTAAGTAACCAACAGTTCACCCAAATGATACCACTATGCACTTTTGCTGCTACACGATGCGCACGACTCACGTCTTGCGTCCAAATAGTAGCGGCAAGACCATAGTCAGATGTGTTGGCGAGTTGTAATGCTTCATCTTCTGTTTTAAAAGATTGTAAAGTGACCACAGGTCCAAATATCTCTTCCATATTGGTGCGGCAATCAGCTCCTAATCCCTCTATAATTGTAGGTTGTATAAAGTAGCCGTTTTCACATCTTCCGGATAATTTCACCGCTTCACCACCAAGCAGTATCGTTCCACCTTCTTCTTTCGCAAGTTCTATACAACTCATTACTTTATCAAAATGCAACTTACTAACCACTGCTCCCTGCTTACTGTTTTCATCAAGTGGATCTCCAACCGTTAGCTTCTTTGCCCTTTCAATAAATTCTTCTTTAAACTTTTCGTAAATACTTTCTTCCACCAAGATCCTGCTACCACACAGACATATCTGTCCTTGATTCGCAAATGAACTTTGTATTGTAATACGCATCATTTTCTCCCAGTCGCAATCCGCAAAAATGATGTTTGGGTTTTTACCGCCTAGCTCTAGTGATAGTTT
>CBFGYQ010000368.1:0-2509 GCA_965652995.1 uncultured bacterium | reverse complement strand
ACGACTAACAACTATCTACTAATGATTATTAAGCCGTTTGCATCACTTTTGGTGCAGCGCTACGAATTTCTTCATTCGCTTGGTCAGCATATTTCTCGAAGTTCTTCACGAACAATTGAGCCAGCTCATTTGCTTTTTTATCATAAGCTTCTTTATCAGCCCATGTTTCGCGAGGATTTAGTACTTCGTCAGGTACACCTGGACAAGTTTGTGGTTTCAATACACCAAAAACGTTATGAGGTTTGAATTCTACGTTATCCAAATCGCCATTCATAGCAGCTGTGATAATAGCGCGTGTATGTTTCAAGCTCATACGATGACCAACGCCGTAAGGGCCGCCGCTCCAGCCAGTGTTTACCAACCATACATTCACATCTTTATGCTCTTCAAGTTTCTTACCTAAAAGTTCTGCATATTTAGTTGGGTGTAATGGTAAGAATACGCGGCCAAAACAAGCTGAGAACGTAGTTTGAGGTTCGGTAACACCTACTTCTGTACCTGCAACTTTCGCAGTATAACCGGAAATGAAGTGATACATAGCTTGTGCCTTAGTCAACTTGCTGATCGGAGGAAGAATACCAAACGCATCACAGGTCAAGAAAAATATATTTTTAGGATCGCCACCGTAAGATGGATCTTTTGCATTTGGAATATGGTCGATAGGATAAGCAGCACGTGTGTTTTCAGTAATGCTTCCATCTGTGTAATCTACTTCTTTACTACCCTCTTTGAATTTGATGTTTTCTAGAATAGAGTTTGGCTTAATAGCAGCAAAGATTTGTGGTTCTTTTTCTTCAGAAAGATCAATCACTTTTGCATAACAGCCACCTTCAAAATTAAATACAGAACCGTCAGCCCATCCATGTTCATCATCACCTATCAAAGCACGATTCGTATCAGCAGAAAGCGTTGTTTTACCGGTGCCTGAAAGACCGAAGAACAAAGCAACATCACCGTTTTTACCTTCGTTAGCAGAGCAGTGCATGCTCAATACTTTGTGATCGTGAGGAAGTACATAATTCAACACTCCGAAGATACCTTTCTTCATTTCACCGGTGTAAGCACTACCACCGATCAAAATGATCTTACGAGTAAAGTTTACAATAGTGAAATTCCCTTGACGAGTTCCGTCAGTAGCTGGGTCAGCTTGGAAGCTAGGAGCTTGCAAGATCAACCAATCAGGAGTTTGTGTTTCTACTTCCGCAGCAGTAGGGCGCAAGAAAAGATCGTTACAGAACAAATTTGCCCAAGGCGTTTCATTCACCACGCGCACATTCAAACGATATTTAGGATCAGCGCAAGCATATGCATCACGCACCCATACTTCTTTACTGTCAAAATGCTTACAAACTTTGTCGTATAATTTGTCAAAAACTTCAGATGAAATTGGAATATTTATATCACCCCAATCTACACTGTTTTCTGTTTCAGCATCTTTTACTGTAAACTTATCTTTTGGAGAACGACCGGTGAATTTTCCGGTGCTTACGCAAAGTGCGCCTGAGTCATTTAATTCGCCCTGTCCAAGTTCTACAGTCTTTTTCACTAAGTCTTCAGGAGCGATGTTCCAATGTGCGATACCTACATTAAGGCCTAAATCGGCAAGGTTCGCGTTAGGGTTTTTCTTACCAAATTCCTGCATAGAATATTATCTTTTTATGAGAGAAAATTTTAGAGTGCAAAAGTAGGATTAAATTAGTATTAAATCGTCTTTATACGGATAAATAACTTGTTTTACTTATACCTAATTTGTATAACAGCCATTATCCATTAATTATCAATTATTTTTGACGCTTTAGTTCGATAATATGAAACATATTCAAACAGGCTTAATCGCATTATTTCTCATGAGCGCACCTTGTTTTGCACAAGATTTTTCAGGAAAATATCCTTCCACTAAAACTATTTCCCAAACAGATGATTTTTTTGGGACAAAAGTGCCTGATCCTTACAGATGGTTGGAAGATGACAGAAGTGATGAAACTGCAGATTGGGTGAAAACTCAAAATAAAGTTACCAATGAGTATCTCTCAAAAATCCCTTTCAGAGCAGCAATAAAAAATAGACTTACAGAGTTGTGGAATTACGAAAAATATTCTGCTCCATTCAAAGAGGGTGAATACACTTATTTCTTCAAAAATGACGGGCTACAAAACCAATCTATGCTTTACAGACAGAAACCAGGCGGTGCTACCGAAATTTTTCTCGACCCTAATAAGTTTTCAAAAGATGCAACTACATCGTTAGCAGGTATAGATTTTAGTAAGGATGGTTCGCTTTGTGCTTTCCAAATATCTGAAGGAGGTTCTGATTGGAGGAAGGTTATTATTCTAAATGCTATTACTAAGAAAATGTTGGATGATACCTTGATAGATGTAAAGTTCAGCGGTATTTCTTGGAGAGGAAATGATGGTTTTTATTACAGCAGCTATGACAAGCCCAAAGAAGGCAGTGAATTGTCAGGCAAAACAGAGATTCATAAATTATATTATCATAAACTAGGAACGAA
>CBFGYQ010000367.1:0-2520 GCA_965652995.1 uncultured bacterium | reverse complement strand
AAGAATTAGAATTTCAGATTGATAATTACCGCCATCTTTATCAAAGGGAGCGAATATTAATTGACAGAAAAAGAACTAAACAATAACCCATGAAAATCTTCCTCGCCCAACAGAATTACCACATCGGCAATTTTGAAGCCAATACTGAAAGAATAATTGCTGCCATTGAAGAAGCGAAGCAACAAGGCGGTGATCTGATCGTGTTTTCAGAACTGGCGGTTTGCGGTTATCCGCCAAGAGATTTTTTGGAGTTTAATGATTTTATTGAACAGAGTCTGGCGAGTATCGAACGAATAAAACAACACGCAGATGCGATTGGAGTGTTGGTAGGTGCTCCTTCCAGAAACGTCATTACACAAGGCAAAGATTTATTCAACAGTGCCTATCTCCTTTATGAAAAAGAGATAAAAGGAATTGCCCACAAAACTCTTTTACCTACTTACGACATATTCGACGAATACCGCTACTTCGAGCCGGCGTATGAATGGAATGTCTTAGAATTTAGAGGAAAAAAACTGGCTGTAACTATTTGCGAAGACATTTGGAATATTGATGATAATCCTTTGTATCGTGTTTGCCCAATGGATATTTTGATGGAGCAAAAGCCTGACATCATGATAAACCTAAGTGCATCACCTTTTGATTATACACATGAAGAAGGAAGGCTAAATGCGGTGAAGAAAAATGTAGCGAAGTATAAAATTCCGATGGTTTATTGCAATACAATTGGTTCACAAACAGAAATAGTTTTTGATGGTGGCTCTATTGTGATGAATGCAAATGAAGAAGTGGTGAAAGCTCTACCACATTTTGAAGAAGCTTTGCAATATGTTACTTGGAATGATGATGGAAACTTTGAAGAAAAGCCTGTGGATGCTAGTGAAGAATTGCATAAGGACAAAAAAGATTTTGCGACTTACAATGCAGAAGAAGGAATTGAGGAAATACATGCTGCACTCATCATGGGCATCAGAGATTATTTCAAGAAGATGAATTTTACGAAAGCGATTGTGGCTTCTTCAGGTGGGATAGATAGTGCGTTAGTATTAGCGTTAGCTTGTGAAGTTTTGGGTTCTGAAAATGTTCGTGCTTTGTTGATGCCGTCGCAATTTTCTACATCACATTCTGTTACCGATGCGGAACAGCTTTCAAAAAACCTCAACAACCCTTATGACATCATTGCCATTAAAGATGTTTTTGAACAATACGCTTATTCAGTAAAACCTATTTTTAAAGACTTACCATTTTCTGTTGCAGAGGAAAATTTGCAGTCGCGTATTCGAGGCACATTAGTAATGGCATTGTCCAATAAATTTGGTTCTATTCTTTTAAATACTTCCAACAAAAGTGAACTCGCAACCGGCTACGGAACACTTTATGGAGATATGGCTGGAGGCTTGGGGGTGTTGGGAGATGTATATAAAACGCAAGTCTATTCATTGGCGAAATACATTAACCGCGAAAAAGAAATCATTCCTCAAAACATAATTGCCAAAGCACCTAGCGCGGAGCTTCGCGAAGGACAAAAAGATAGCGACAGTTTGCCCGAATATCCTGTACTAGATCCAATCCTCTACCAATACATAGAACGCCGACAAGGTCCGAAAGAAATAATTGCTATGGGAAATGATGAAAAACTTGTTGCAAGAATTTTGAAATTGGTGAACACCAATGAATACAAACGCAATCAGTTTTGTCCGATCATTCGTGTATCGCCCAAAGCATTTGGTGTAGGTCGCAGAGTGCCGATTGTAGGAAAGTATCTAAGTTAGCTTCAATTTGAAAATACGTGTAAACACGGGTTTTATTTATTACTAACAATATTAAATTTGCGAATTATCCTAAAAACGAAAAAAATGAAAAAAGCATTATTTGCATTATTGATTCTTGGAGGATCAGCAGCAACATTTACATCTTGCAATAAAGTTGTAGATAAAATCAAAGCGAACATCAATCCATTTAATGAAACGATTGAAGTTAATTACACTATCTCGCAAATAGCACAAGGTGCAACTTATAACTCTCAGGATCAGACTTATGACTTTAATATTAATGAGATCATTGAGGAAAATGTAAGTGGTGTGAATGTGGGCATTGACGATATTTCAGAAATCAAGATCAATAAGATCACACTTACATTGCAAAACGGTGATGATGCCAATAACTGGACAAACCTGGAATCTGCAACGGCTACTATAAATACTGATAAAGGAAAAAATGCCGGAAAAGTAGATTTAACTTCTACAGTAAATATTGATGATAATGATGCTGAAAAATTCTCTGATAAAGTGTTGACATTTTCTGATCATAACCTAAAAGAGTATGTAGATGGTAGCGGTACTAAAGTAATTTATAAATTGAGCGCGAAGGCTAGAAAAGCTGTAAGCAAAGAACTAAATATTGTTGCTAAAATCGAATACTCATTCAAACCATAATATTTTCATCTTGAAAGAAAAATGGCTGTCAGTATGAGACAGCCATTTTCGTTTAGTTTAATTTTTCTTCCAACTCCATCACTTC
>CBFGYQ010000366.1:0-2521 GCA_965652995.1 uncultured bacterium | reverse complement strand
CCGCCACCGATAAGAAATCTCTTACATCATTCAATCCCATTCCTTTATCCATCACCATTGTCAGTCCATTTCTACGGGGTTTTTCTGTTCTTTCTGGTAAATTTTTCAGTGGAAAATTCATAGATCTATTGATTATTACGCGGAGCAAAATAACTGATTCTTAGTCTTCTGTGCAAAAATGCCAATGCTATTTGTATATTAGCATCCAATTATTTGCATCATTTTATGAAACGCAACAATGCACCCTTCGGCTTAGTGTTAGGCCTTCTCTTCCCGATAATAGGACTCCTCATAGTATATCTAGTAAAATTTTCGGGCTCGGCTATTGGTGATTTTTTTCAGGTATTAATGAATGACCACAAGACAGCAGCATTATTATTATCCTTCAGCTTATTTGCGAATCTTATTCCTTTCATCTTCTATACTAATAAACGACTTGACCAAACAGCAAAAGGCATTTTGATAGCCACCATGCTCTACGCGCTCTTAGTAATATTATTGAAGTACGTCTGGCATTAAAATTCTTTGAGTTTAGGTTTGCAGGAATGGCTTTAGTAGTCAGCCGTTTGTTTCATTCACATATGTCAGATTATTTCACCACCCTATTTGCGTGAATTATGTAGCTAACTACATTTTATCCGTAGCACCTCTGTAACTTTATCGTCGCTTATCTCATTCAACTACAAAAAATTAACTGAATAATTATGAGGTTACAACAATTAGTGATCGGCAGTTTATCTCTGCTAAGTATCATCAACAATGCTGAGGCGCAAAACAAACCTGCAGCTCCTGTGAAAATAACCAGCGTAGAAGGTATCACAGAATACAGACTTGCTAACGGAATGCAAGTATTGTTATTCCCTGACCAATCAAAACCTACTATAACCGTAAACGTAACGTACAAAGTTGGTAGCCGTCATGAAGGTTATGGAGAAAGTGGTATGGCTCACTTGTTGGAACATATGGTTTTCAAAGGATCACCGAAGCATAAAAACATCCCTGCAGAATTAACATCGCACGGAGCAAGTCCCAATGGTACTACATCAGACGACCGCACCAATTATTTTGAAACATTCAATGCTACCGATGAAAACCTCAATTGGGCATTGGACATGGAAGCAGATAGGATGGTAAATTCTTTCATTGACAACAAAGACCTTCAAAGTGAATTTACAGTTGTTAGAAACGAATTTGAAAGAGGGGAAAACAGTGCTACGCGTGTATTGATGGAGCGTATTCTTTCTACTGCTTATCTATGGCACAACTATGGTAAATCTACCATCGGTTCTAAAGAAGATATTGAGAAGGTTCCTATCGAAAACTTAAAAGCATTTTACAAAAAATACTATCAACCAGACAACGCCACCTTGGTTGTTGCCGGTAAAATAGATGAAGCAAAAACACTTGAGTTGGTGAATAAATATTTTGGTGTCATTCCTAAACCAACAAGAGTGTTGCAACCCACTTATACTGTAGAGCCTGTGCAAGATGGTGAACGTTTTGTAGAGCTTCGTCGTACAGGAGATGTACAAGCGGTTGCGATGGCTTATCACATTCCTGCAGGTTCACATCCCGATTATGCAGCTATTGATGTGCTTAATGAAGTATTGACCAATGAACCTACAGGACGTCTTTATCAAAGCCTCGTGAAAACAGGAAAGGCAAGTTCTACATGGGGCTATGCAGCAGGGCAACATGATCCGGGTTTTATCTATCTCAATGCAGATGTGCTTAAAGAAAAATCTTTGGATGATGTAAAGAAAGCAATGGCTGCGACACTAGATGATTTGAAAACAAAACCTGTAACTGATGATGAAGTAAGCAAGGCAAAAGCGAAGTTGCTGAAAGACTATGAAACGCTTTTCAGAAACTCTACTCGTGTAGGTACCTTACTTAGTGAGTTCATCGGGCAAGGAGATTGGAGATCCGGTTTTCTTTACAGAGATTATTTGAAAAAAGTATCACCTGCGGACGTCAATCGTGTGGCAAATGCGTACATCATGAATTCTAACAGAACAACAGGTGTATTTATCCCTACCAACAATGCACAGCGCGCTGCTATTCCTGAAAGACCTGACCTTGCAAAAGAATTATCGGGTTACAAAGGAGAAGCTGCAATGGCTGCCGGTGAAGCATTTGACCCATCTCCAGACAACATAGACAAACGTACCGAAAACGTGTCCCTTACAGGTGGAGCGAAATATAGCTTACTGCAAAAGGAAACACGTGGTAACACCGTAGAGTTTAGAACTACATTGAGATTAGGTGACGAAAGCAGCTTAATGCACAAAGGACAAACAGCAGACTTTACAGCTGCTATGCTAAAACGCGGTACAGCCAAGCACACTCAAGCACAGATCAATGAAATGTTAGATAAACTACAAAGTACTTTAAACATTTACCCTTCAGGACAAACGGTACAAGTAACCGGACAAACCACTCGTGACAAACTACCTGAGTATATGGATCCTGTTTTATCATCCAACGCACTTGCAGACATGAACGAACCTACACCATAAGA
>CBFGYQ010000365.1:0-2526 GCA_965652995.1 uncultured bacterium | reverse complement strand
AGAATGTTTTTCTATGGCAAGGAAGTGGTTGGGTTAGATATGTACGCAAAGCACCGGAAGCTGTTTATACAAAATTGATAGAATGGATTTGGGGTAAGAAAAGAATATTGGAGGTGTATTTGAATGTAGCAGAAATGGGACCCGGAATTTTTGGAATAGAAGCTGCTGCACAAACATATTTCAATAAATCTGCGAAAAACTTATCGGCAAATGAAGCGGCTATGATTATTGCTTGTCTACCAAACCCTAAACGTTTTACTGTAAAACCAGTAAGCACGCGAGTAAAATGGAGAGCACCAAATATTGTAAAGCAAATGAATAATCTTTCTCCGTCACCAGCTGTAAAAGAATTGATCCGCTAATTATTTTTTCTTCAAATATCCTGCATAATAACTCGGTTGTGTGATAACGATCCCTGCAATAATGGTAATACCACTCACCAAATGATAGGTGTGTAGCTGCACATCAAAAAACAAAGCAGCTACAGATGCTGTAAAGGGAACAATATTCATATACAAAGCAGCTTTGTCAGCACCAATGTACGCAACACCTTTATTCCAAAGTAGATAAGCAACGGCGGTAGCAAGAACACCATTGCCAATCGTAGCCAGCCAAAATGTTTGAGAATAAGATGTTGGAGTTTTGATGGTTGTGAATAAAGCCGCTATCACGAAACCAACTAAACAAACCGCATTTGTTGCCAAGGTAAATTGTCGATTGTCAATACCTTTTCCGTATTTGTTAGTCCACACATGGTAAAGTGAAAACATGGTGATGGCAACCAACATAATCAAATCTCCTTTGGCAAAACGCATAGCGGCTAAAACTTCCACATCGCCTTGCGTCAGTAAAATCAATGCACCGCACAATGCAACCAACGCGCCTAACAATTGCAATTGGGTAATGGGTGTTTTTAAAATAAAATGAGATAGGATAATTGTAACGATAGGATTAAGACTTACGATCAAAGCCGCGTTGAGTGGTGATGTGTATTGCAACGCTAGAAAGAAGAACAGGTTAAATCCAAACAACCCTATCAACCCTACTAGTAATAATTTCCACCAATTTGCTTTGAGCGTTTCAAGTTTTGGTAAACTATTTAGAGAAAAAATAACCAACGCTCCAACTCCTAAAATATACCTCCAAAAACCTGCTTCTATGAAATTGCTTTCTTTGAGCATGATCTTCGCAAAATGAAAATTGACACCCCAAAGAATGGTAGCAAGTATAACACAGAAAATGGCAATGGTTTTTGAATTCATGAAAGAATTTAATACAACACTATACTTTAAATACAGAGTTAACCTAGAATAACAAACTATCTTTTTTACAGTAATAATCTGGTTGACAATATTGTACCATACAACCTCCTGGGTAATAATCTACAAAGGGCTTGTTGTTCTTAAACCAATCTGAATTGATGGCAGGATGACCATGAGCTATTGGAATTGCATTTAGTTTATTATGGCATTTTGGACATATGCCATTTTTCAATTTGAATTGACAATCTGGAATAGTCTGTTCAATAACTACAGAATTGGTAGTATCAATTTTTAAAGGAAAAAGATCAAAAAAACGTTTGTCTTCAATAAGAAAAATATTTTTCATTCGTCTAGTGGTATAGTTATCAAGTTCTACTAGAATTTCATAAGTAGTATCGGACAATAGATTCTCTATTTCAAATTCCCCGTCTTCATCTGTAACACCAAACCATTTTTTATTTGCGAGTGAAACAGTAACAGTAGCTTTCTGTAGTGGCTGCATATTTTCGTCAATTACCCTTCCAGCGATAGAACCCTTCTTTTCATTCATCTCTATGTTGGCTCCTATATCTATATTTGAGCTTAATATAAAACATGCGAGAAACATATATACTGAAACGAATATAGTATTGTTCATTTCTTCGAAATTAGAACTTTAAGTCTAAATCTCTATTCTAAAAACATCTGTTGAATAGTGAAATATAGATGCAGTGTGCGACGCAAATCAAGTTCAATAGAAAGATAATGCTAAGTGCAAAAAGAAACTAATGCTTCGCTTGTCTTTTCAACACACCACCGGCTGCTTCTTTGATGGTATTGGTAAAGATGAATGCTTTGGGGTCAAGTTCGTGTACTACATTTCGTAATCTACGTACTTCCAATCTTGTAATAACGGTAAAGACAATATCTACATCTTGGCTTACTTCAAAACTGTCTTTTAAAAAGCCACGTTCGCCTTTGTAAATGGTTATTCCTCGTCCCATTTCCAACACCAATTTTTCTTTGATAATATCGCTCTTTCCCGAGATGATAGTAACGCCTGTAAATTCTTCCAAACCTTCTACCACATAATCTGTGGTGCGCGTAGCAATGTAATAGGTGAGCATCGCATACAACGCGATCTCCAAACCAAAATGCATGGCTGCAATGAGAAATATCACCGCATTCATTCCAAGAATGATCTCACTAATGGTAAACCCTGTTTTCTTTAATGTATAAAGCGCAAGCACTTCCATACCATCAATCGCACAACCGGCACGCATTC
>CBFGYQ010000364.1:0-2529 GCA_965652995.1 uncultured bacterium | reverse complement strand
GCAGAATCTTTTACCATATAATGCGATACATCTGCTATATGAACACCTATTTCATAATACCCTCCATTAAGTGTTTTTAGAGATATAGCATCATCAAAATCTTTAGCATCTACAGGATCAATAGTGAGGGTAAGCGTTTGTCTGAAGTCTTTACGCTTACTCAATTCTTCCTTATCAATTCCTTCAGGGTACCGGGCTGCATCTTCCATCACTTCATCCGGAAAGTGTAACGGAAAACTATTCTCCATCAAAATGCTTTGCATCGCTATTTCGTTGGAGCTTTCGTTGGTAAGAATATTTACTATTTCACCAATAGGATTTTTTGATTTCTCAGTCCATTCTACAATTCTTGCCACCGCATGGTCTCCATTCTGCCCGTTTTTAAGTAAATGAAGTGGGATAAAAATATCAAACGGCATGTTCGCTTTGTCTGGATTGAGAAAAGCAAAATGCGGATGCACTTCCAATCTGCCGCTAAATTCTGTCTGTCTACGCCGAATAACTTCGCGTACTGCACCTTCCATTCGTCCACCTTTTTTTGTTGTCGCATTGATGATTTCAACTTTTACTTCATCACCATCCAATGCATTACCCGTGTAACCATGTTTTATCATTATATCTCTTTCCAGACCTTCAACAGTTACAAATGCTAACCCTTTTCTTGTTATTTCTATTCTGCCTGTAAGTAGCTTGGGAGATGATGATTTCGTCTTCTTGTTTTTCTTATGATGTGCCATTATGATCTATGTGTAGTAAAATCGTTTGATGAGAAAGAATGCTTTCATTTATAAAACTAAAAAAGAGGAGACTAATAATCTCCTCTTTCAGTAAGTTTTTCTAGAAGTATTAATAATTTAACCTAAAGATCTTAGCCAAGCGATAACATCATCTTTTGTTTTGCCAAGCTTTTGCTGCAAACGACCAACTAGTTCATCCTCTTGTCCTTCTTCATATTTTAGGTCATCATCAGTCCAGTCTGCATATTCTTGTTTTATCTTTCCTTTTATTTCATTCCATTTTCCTTTCAATTCTAATTTGTCCATTTTTCAAAGTTTTATTTGGTTAAGTAATAAATTAATTGATGCTTGAAACACCCAGCGGAACTAACTCTATCACCTGTCTATCTTTCACTTTCTTGCGCTTAAGTTTTCCTAACTTATACGCTTCTAGAATCGCATTTTTCAACTCGTCATACATTGCTACACCATCCATGCGACATGAAAGCTTTGTAAAAGCCTGATCTACTATTTGAGAGATCTTTTCATCTTTTTCTGTCTTTGTAAATTTTAGTTCCTTCTTCATTCATAAAAAATTTTAGATGGTTCTCTAACTGTTATTAAATTATCATACCAATCAAAGCATATTAAGTAATTCATAGAAAAACATATTCATTATCAATCCTGTTTTTGTGAAAAAAATATTTAATGCTTTTGGTGTGTACTAAAGATTTGCTTTTTATTGTTCCAATAATTCCCCAATTTTAAATACGGTAAAAAATCCCTGATATATGATAAGCAATCATGAAATTGATTTTAAGATCTTTGGTGAAGAAATGCAGTATGTGGAGATAGAACTTGACCCCAACGAAACAGCTATTGCAGAAGCAGGCAGTTTTATGATGATGGAGGATGGAATAAAAATGGAAACTATTTTTGGTGATGGTAGCCAACAGCAGAAAGGCTTGCTAGGCAAGGTGCTTTCGGCAGGTAAAAGAATATTGGTGGGAGAGAGTTTATTCATGACTTCTTATAGCAATATTTCTCAAATCAAGAAAAAAATATCCTTTGCATCGCCTTACCCGGGCAAAATAATCCCTCTTGACCTGAATACTTTAGGTGGTAAAATAACATGTCAGAAAGATGCCTTTTTATGTGCTGCAAAAGGTGTTGCTATCGGTATTGAATTTCAAAAGAAATTAGGCACAGGTTTGTTTGGAGGCGAAGGGTTCATCATGGAAAAATTAGAAGGTGATGGCATGGCATTCGTTCATGCAGGTGGGCATGTTACACAAAGGGAATTGCAGCCGGGTGAATTACTAAAAGTAGATACAGGTTGCATTGTTGCTTTTACAAAATCTGTGGACTACGACATACAATTTGTTGGAGGGATTAAGAATACTATTTTCGGAGGGGAAGGTGTTTTTTATGCTACGCTTCGTGGGCCGGGTACTGTATGGATTCAGACATTGCCTATAAGCAGACTGGCAAGTAGAATATTGTCTTATGGTAGTGTTAAGCGCAAAGAAGAAGGAAGTCTTTTAGGAGGTTTGGGGAATATGATGGACGGTGATGGATGGTAGTTACAGGCACGGTATGATTTTGATTAGTTAGATAAAAAATGTACTTGCATGAATGAATTAACTCCTACAGTAAAACGCTCTATAGAGCTTGTAGGTTTGTTTCTATTGGGCTATATTATTTACATCGGCAGAGATGTGATCACGCCTATTCTCATGGCTTTCTTTCTCAGTATTTTGCTGTTGCCTATTTATAGGTTTTTCAAAAAAATCAGAATTCCGGAAGCTATTGC
>CBFGYQ010000363.1:0-2530 GCA_965652995.1 uncultured bacterium | reverse complement strand
CCATCTTTTATGTGCTTTTGTAATCGCTCTATTTTTCCCAGATACTCGCTGCGTCCTATCTTCTTTTTGAATTGAATATTAGGTAATTCTTGTTGTAGCGAACTTGCATTTTTTATAGCGTCCCAAACTTCTTCAGGCAAAATTCCGATTGACTGTATACACAATTCTGTTTTATCGGAAGTGATATAACAAACCACTTTCGGGCAGAAGAAATGAATCTCTGAAAATTCAAAATTTGAAAGATGGGATGAAGACAGTTTTTTAAACAATCTGTTTTTATAGTCGTAGTTGATATGTCCAAAAAGCCAATCTCTATTTGTCTTATGCCATTGGTGAATGGAACTCAAAACATCTTTAGAGTTCTCTGCAGAAATAGTTTGGATTGGGTCAACTGCTAACAAACATTCGTACTTGCTATAAGCGATATTATCATACCCATTACTGTCCAGAAAAACAGAAATGCTGAACCGGTTTGCCCAATTCAGCATTTTCAATTTTATGTCTTTGTATTCGTTCTCGCTAAGCGGGAAAAAAGAGGTGTTTCTTTTCAATGTTGTAATTAAAAATCGTCATCGTCATCATCATCAAAACCTCCATCCTCATCTCCGAAACCAAATTCTTTGAAATCATCATCAAAATCTAGATCATCGTCTCCACCTTTCTTCTTGCTTCCGCCACTTGATTTTGTTTTAGATTTTGGCATATCAAACTCTTCAAACTCTTTATCAAAATCTTCATCTGCAAAATCATCTGTTTCTTCTAGATCATCGTCCCCGTCATCATCATCATCGTCGTCATCATCACGAGAAGATTTAGTTGATGTTTTCTTTGATGCAGTTTTTTTCTTTGGAGTTTCCTCGTCTAGTTCATCATTCGCCAAATCATCGTCATCATCTTCTTTCTTTGCTTTAGATGCTTTCGACTTGGTTTCAGGTTTTGCTGCGGCTTTTTTTGCTGTGGTTTTTTTAGTGGTGTTAGACTTCATATCGCTCTTCAAATTGACTACTGTAAAATTTTAAAGGTTTGAGGAAATTGCCAAATTTTTTTTCTGAAAATTTATCCGTAAAATCACCTCAATAATAACTGATCTCTTCCTGTTCCGTTCGAAACAAATGCGATCTTAGTTTGCAAATATTCTTCTAAGAAATCACAATAGTTCAAAAAGGTTTTGGGTAAGTCAGAAAAATTCTTGGCTTCTGTAACGGTACCGTCCCATCCTTCAAATTCTTTGTAAACAGGCTCTATGGAAGCTGTACAAATATCAAAAGGGAATTGCTGTGTTTCTTTTCCGTTGATCTTATACGCAGTAGCTGCTTGAATAGGATTGAAATTATCCATCACATCTGCTTTGGTAATAATTAGTTTTGTAACACCACTCAGCATCACAGCATAACGCAAAGCCACCAGGTCTATCCATCCACACCTCCGCGGACGACCTGTTGTGGCACCAAATTCAGAACCTGCTTTTCTCAATGCATCACCGGTTTCATCCAACAATTCTGTAGGGAATGGGCCACCACCAACACGAGTGCAATAAGCCTTTGTAATACCATATACTTCACCCACTTTAGAAGGTGATACACCAAGTCCTGTAGATACACCGGCTGCAATCGTATTGCTTGATGTAACGAATGGATACGTTCCGAAATCGACGTCCAATAAACTTCCTTGTGCCCCTTCGGCTAATATTTTCTTGCCTTGCTTTAATTGCTCATCGATCCAATATTCTGCATTGATGATGTTCAATTTTTTCAATTTCTGAACAGCATCAAAAAACGGCGCTTCCCATTCTTCCCAACTGATCGGTGATTCAAATTGCTTTAGGATTTCAAGATGTTTTTGTTTGAGCTTATCGTACTTCTCCTGAAAATTATCAGTAAGAATATCGCCCACACGCAAACCATTTCTACCCGTCTTATCCATGTAAGCCGGACCAATGCCTTTTAGCGTAGAGCCGATTTTGTCATTCCCTTTAGATGCTTCTGAAGCCGCATCCAGTGCGCGATGCGTAGGGATAATCAAATGTGCTTTTTCTGAAACAAATAAGCGTTGCAAAGCGTCCGGCTGCATAGGCACAATAGTATCTATCTCCTTCTGCAAAGTAACAGGGTCAATCACCACACCATTGCCTATCACATTGGTACAATTGCTGTGAAAAATACCGGAAGGAATGGTATGCAAGACTACTTTGCTGCCGTTTACATAAAGCGTATGACCCGCATTCGGACCACCTTGAAAACGTGCAATAATATCATAACCGGCTGCGAGGTAGTCAACAATTTTTCCTTTGCCTTCATCACCCCATTGCAAGCCTAAGAGTACGTCAATCATTTAATTGAAAATAATTTTGAAAGAGGACAAATTTAGAGGAAGTTGGGGAGTAAATGTGTAGTGTGTGGGAAAAAAATGGAAGTTGAATAAACTAGGGTATTCTCACCATCAATTAACATTGGTCGGTGATGGAACACCGACCAAGAGGAAAAAGGAAATAGTACATTCTTCTTTTAGTTTTTGTGCAAGCAGGGGTTTC
>CBFGYQ010000362.1:0-2534 GCA_965652995.1 uncultured bacterium | reverse complement strand
AGATGCTTATTATTATATAGATAATGTAAAAGTGCAGCCCTATGTAGCACCTACCGGTGTGACTGAAAAACTGCTGCCTAAGCTTACTATATCTCCAAATCCGGTAAAAGACAAAACAGTATTTCACATTACAGGGGATGGAGCTACTTCGGTTGATATAATAGTTATAAATACTTTGGGGCAACCGGTATGGCGACACAATACAACATTAGACAAAGACATCATTTTTGAAAGAGGTTTACTGCCGGCTGGTATTTATTATTATCAGATGCTTATTAAAGGGCAAGTATTACAGAATGGAAAGCTGGTGTTGGAGTAGTAAAAAACAATGTTTTTGTCTGTATCATTGAGGCAAATTTCTACACATGTCTAAAACCATCTTCATCACAGGAGCTACATCCGGTTTCGGAGAAGCTATTGCTAAAAAATTTGCTTCAGAAAAACACGACCTTATCATTACCGGTAGACGCGAAGAGCGTTTACAAACGTTGAAAAAGCAATTGGAAGAAGAACATAAGATCAATGTTACAGCTTTAGTATTTGATGTGAAGAATAAACAACAAGTGCAGCAAGCCATTCATAACCTTTCAACCAAAACGATTGATATTTTAGTAAACAACGCCGGGCTTGCATCCGGCATGGCAACCATAGATGAAGGTGATGATGAAGACTGGGACTTGATGATAGATACCAATGTGAAAGGTTTGTTGTACGTTACAAAAACAGTACTACCCTTTCTAAAAAAATCACAGTCGCCACACATCATCAACATTGGCTCTACAGCCGGAAAAATAGCTTATAAGAATGGCAATGTGTACTGTGCTACCAAACACGCTGTAGATGCGTTGAACCAATCTATGCGTATTGACCTGCTGCCTTACGGAATAAAAGTTACAGCCATCAATCCGGGAATGGCAGAGACAGAATTTTCTTTAGTGCGTTTTAAAGGAGATACCGAACGTGCTAAGAATGTCTATAACGATTTAAAACCTTTAAGTGCTGAAGACATCGCCGATACTGTTTGGTATTGTACTAATTTGCCTGCTCACGTTTGCATCAATGACCTCACCATTACCTGTCTCAATCAGGCGAACGCTATATATACTATGAGAGATGCTGAAAAAAGATGATCCTATAGCAATCTTTATTTGATGTATAAGTTTTTACTTTTGAGCCATGTATACTGCCACTACGCATATCCGTGTCCGCTATGGCGAAACTGACCAAATGGGCTATCTGTACTATGGCTACTATGCTTTATACTACGAATCAGGCCGTGCAGAAGCCATACGCGATTTAGGTTTTACTTATAAAGAGTTGGAAGAAATGGGTATTGTAATGCCGGTAGTAGAACTGAACGCACAATATTTTCGTCCTGCTTACTACGATGATCTGATCACAGTAAAAACAATTTTGAAAGAATTACCCAGTAGCTCCAAAGTAAAATTTCATACAGAGCTCTATAATGAGAAAGGACAATTATTGAACAAAGGAGTCACAACTTTGGTCTTCTACAACCCCACAACAAAGCAAAAGGTAAATATACCAAAACCCTTATCAGAAAGGCTTGCACCTTTTTTTACAAGAGACGAAAATGAAGAAAAATAAAGCCATTATCATTACCATTGGCGATGAATTGCTCATTGGACAAACAGTAGATACCAACTCTACATGGATGGCCAAGCACTTGAATGAAATAGATATTGATGTAATAAAAAGAGTAGCTGTAGGTGATAATAAAAAAGATATCGTTGCTGCTCTGAACAATGCCATCAAAAATGCAGAAATAGTATTGATAACGGGAGGTTTAGGTCCTACCGCCGACGACATCACCAAACCATTGCTCTGTGAATACTTTGGAAGTAAGTTAGTAATGAATGATGCCGCATTGGAAAATGTCAAGCGCATATTCGCAAAGCGAAATTTTCCTTTACTAGAAAGAAATAGACAGCAAGCAGAAGTACCCGAAAACTGTAAAGTCTTACAGAATTCTAAAGGCACTGCTCCGGGTATGTGGTTCGAAAAAGATGAATCTATTATTGTTTCCATGCCCGGTGTACCGGTAGAAATGATGAGCATGATGGAAAACGATATTCTCCCTGCTCTTTCATCTAAAAACGATAGAGAAGCAATTGTACATCGACATATTATGACCGCAGGTATTGGTGAAAGTTTTTTAGCAGAAAAAATCGCTACAATAGAATCATCCTTACCTAGCTATATTAAACTTGCTTATTTACCGGTAAATTGGATGGTAAAACTCAGGCTCACCGCAAAAGGCAAGAACGAACATGATCTTGCTAAAGAAACAGAAGCTTTTCAGAAATTGATCGCAGAGGCTATTTCGGAGTATGTAATAACACTGAGCGACGAACAGCTAGAACTTATCCTGCATAAAAATTTCATAGAGACAAAACAAACCCTTGCACTAGCTGAAAGTTGTACCGGAGGCTATGTAGGACATACTATTACTCAAGTAGAAGGTGCCTCTACTTATTTTCTTGGAAGCATTGTAAGCTATGATACATCAGTAA
>CBFGYQ010000361.1:0-2536 GCA_965652995.1 uncultured bacterium | reverse complement strand
GTTACCACGCTGGAAGTTAGCGTTAAATTCACCTTGATATTGATTGCGCATACCAGAACGCACACCATCTCTTGGTCCCCAAGGATAAGTATTACGATCGGTTATCACCTCTTCACCACGACGACGTTTTGTGGCACGTTCAGGGTTGTTGCCAATTAAACCTAGAGCTGCATATTCCCATTCTGCTTCTGTTGGAAGGCGGTAGTTTGGAAGTAAATAACCGTCAGAGTAATTTACGTTACGTGTTCCTGAACCACTTGGATCAAGATCGCGTTTACGGCGAGTACCTGCCGCACCTTCGTATTGACCACCAGTATATGTTTCTGTATTGTAAACATCCTCATTTACTTGGTTTGGGTTTTTCTTCAACATACCGTTTTTAATAAGTATGTATTCGTTTACGCGATCACTACGCCATTTAGCGTACTCATTTGCCTGATACCAGTTAACACCAACAACCGGATAATAGTTGTAAGCGGCATGACGTAAATACATTTCGACCATTGGCTCGTTGTAAGCTAAACCTCTTCTCCATGTAGTGGTGTCGGGGAGTGCCTTCGCCATCGCATCAGGATAGTCAGAGCCGTAAGATCTTTGCAACCAGTATAAATACTCACGATAGTGAATGTTGGCTACTTCTGTTTCATCCATATAAAAAGAAGACACAGATACAGTATGAGGTATATTATTACGCTCCATTGTAAGATCTTCATCAGTTTGGCCCATTGTGAAACGACCGCCTTCTACGAAGGTAAGACCAGGTCCTGTTTGCTGTCCTCTGTAATCAGCTACATCAAAACCACCCAAGCGTGAGTCGTTATAATTCCAGCCTGTAGCGCGTGAGACACCTGCATGTTTATTATTAGAAGAGCAAGATGATAATGTTGCCGCTCCAATACATAATATGCTCACGCCAATGAGAGTTCTTTTCATAATCTGTGAAAAATATTTGCTACTATTTTTATAAAATGGTTAAAAGCGTTACAATGTTAGAGCATTCTTTTCAAAATGTCAAGCATTACAACATGCAACTTTGAAATTAATTTAGAAAAACTTTTTCACAAGATGTTCGTAATATTTCGTTATGAGTTGCGTTTTAGTAGTATATGCCTAAGAAGATGTGGGTATATCTGTAACTTTGAAAATAGTTTTTTATCATCGATTTTTTTCTATGAAGTTGTTTTATAAGATTTTACTTACGACTTTTTGCAGTATCTGTGTGGTAAATGCAGTTCAAGCACAAGCACATACCGAAAACATTGTAGTGAATGTCAAGGATATCAATGAAGGATACTTCATTAAAAAAATACCTCTTGCTGAATATACTGTGCCTAAAATCAATATTTCTGAGACAGTATATGAATCTATCCTTAAGCCGAACGAGGCTCAAAAGTCTTTTTCTGTAAAGAAGATAGATGTAAAATTGGGTAAAGAATTAAAAAGACCTTTTGCATTATTATATATACCTGTGTATAAAACTGACGAAAATGGAACTGTGCAACAACTTAAGTCGTTAACAGTAAACATTATTGAAAATGATACGCGCGAAATTGAAAAAAGCCATTTCAAAACAACAGCTTCCAATAGCGTTCTTGCGACAGGAACATGGTATAAAATAGCTGTTAAAGATAGGGGTGTCTACAAGATTGATTATAGTTTTATTAATGATAAATTAGGTGTTAATCCATCTACTATTAATCCTGCTAATATTAGAATATATGGTAATGGCGGTACGATGCTTTCTGAAAACAATGCTGTATCTAGAATCGCTGATCTACAGGAGAATGCAATACAGATGATAGATGGAGGTGACGGTGCATTTAATAACGGAGATTATTTTCTTTTCTATGCAAATGGACCTACTGAATGGACTTACAATCCGGCATTAAAATTATTTCTACATAAGAAAAATCTTTACGAAGACAGTAGTTTCTACTTTATAAATTTTGATCTAGGTGGAGGACAACGAGTTTCAAATCAAGGTGCTGTTCCTACCGCGACTACAACTGTTACAAGCTTTAATGACTATCAAGTACATGAAGAAGACTCAGTAAACCTTGGCAAATATGGGAAAGAATGGTGGGGAGAACCATTTGGTACGGATGCCGGTTTAGTCCTTTCCAAAACATTCAATTTCAATTTAGGAAGTCTTACGGGAGATACTGCTACCGTTCGCATGTATTTTGGTTCTCGTGCTGCCGTTGCTGGAAATAGTTTTACTGTGCGGCTTAACACACAGACGATGGGTACTTATGGTTTCCGTTACTTAAATACAGGAGATGAACAGTCTGATGCAATTGATGCAACTTTAGTTACGTATAAACTGCCTTTAAGTAACAGCAATGCGTCTATTGCAATGAACTATTCCTCGAATGGTGTAGGGAGAGGCTATCTCAATTTTATCGAATGGAATACGCGCCGTCAACTTTCACTAGCAAATGGCATGTTATCGTTCCGAGATGTGAAATCTGTGGGCGAAAATGCTGTGGCTAATTACCCATTGCAAAATGCCAATTCTAATACAACAGTTTGGGAT
>CBFGYQ010000360.1:0-2549 GCA_965652995.1 uncultured bacterium | reverse complement strand
GAAGCTGCTTTCAAACTGGCTGAAGGTCATTCCCGCAAACATGATACGATGAGTATTCACGAAGTGCTATCCTCTCTCTATGATAAAATAGGAGACATTCCCAAGGCATTTTACCATCTTAAAAAATATGAAGAATTAAAAGAGGAGATCTTTAAACAAACAACATTTAGCAAACTGCGTAACCTACAAACAAGACAGCAAATAGAGCTTGCACAAAAAGAAAAAGAAGTTGCAGAAAAGACGGCCAAGTTAAAACAGCAGTTTATGGCTAATATGAGCCATGAGATAAGAACACCTATGAATGCCATCGTTGGTATGACTCGCTTGCTGTTAGAAAAAGAGCCTAAACAAGATCAACTTCGATATCTAAATGCCATACAACAATCGGCAGACAATCTTCTAGTGATAGTCAATGACATTCTCGATCTTTCAAAAATTGAAGCAGGGAAGATTGAAATTGAACAGACAGAATTTTCTCTGAAGGAAGTGGTGCATAGTGTCACTGATATGTTGATGCTGAAAGCAGAAGAGAAGAATATACTTCTCAGAAATAATATTGATAATACTATACCCAATCGTCTTATAGGCGACCCTACCCGCATTCATCAGATATTATTAAATCTTGCAGGCAATGCTGTAAAATTTACAGAGAAAGGCTATGTAGAGATAAACGTATCAACACAACGCTCTGAAAGTAAAAATCATCTGCTGCGTTTTGATGTGGTAGATACAGGCATCGGCATCTCGAAAGATTATGTAAACAAAATATTTGAAAGTTTTACACAGGCTGGTACGGATGTGACGCGCAAATTTGGAGGAACAGGTTTAGGACTCACCATTTCTAAACAACTGGCTACCCTTATGAGTGGAGATATAATTGTGAGTAGTGAGCTTGGCAAAGGAGCAACATTCAGTGTATTGCTTCCGCTAGAAGAAGCCAGCTTGCAAAAGGAAGTTATAGCCTCTACCATTGTAAATGGTGCTACACTAGCCGGTTTGAAAAACATAAAAATTCTATTGGTAGAAGACAATGAATTTAATAGAATGGTGGCTGAAGACACTTTGAAAGAAGCCATCCCAACGGCAACGATAGATATTGCATTAAATGGTAAAGAAGCTGTAGAAAAAGTAAATGAAAAGAACTACGATATAGTGCTTATGGATATACAAATGCCTGTGATGGATGGCGTAGAAGCAACGAAAGAAATTCGTAAGCTACCTACACCCAAAGACAAGACCAACATTATAGCCATGACAGCGAATGTGCTTCAAGAAGACATAAAACGCTACTTAGAAGCGGGAATGAATGCACACATCTCTAAACCGTTTAAAAAAGACGAGCTCTTGCTGAAAATGGCTACTATAAAGAATGAGAACACCATTAATACAGTAGAGACATCAAAAGAAACTCAAAACAATACCTTTAATAAGCTGCCCGAAAAAGTGACAGATATGGAGTTCCTTAAAAACTTCACCGGAGGAAGTAAGGAAAAGATGAACAAATACGTAGGGATGTTCTTAGAAAATGCTCCCAAGCTGCTTAAAACGGTTTCGACAATGCTTGTAGAGAAGAACTATGGAGCCGTAAAAATCGCTGCACATTCGTTGAAGCCGCAAATGTCATATATGGGTATAAAGGAAGAAATAAGTAATATTTTTTTGATAGAAAAGATAGCAGGAGAAGCAGCTCATACAGAGCGACTGCCACTGTTGATAGATCAATTGGAGCGTGTTGCTGCAAAGGCATTTGATGAATTAAAGTCTTTCACTGCCACATCATTGTCATAAAGCAAGTAATGTCAAATAAATATTAATCTTCTATGACAAAATTCTTTTCAATCTTTTAACGGAAAGATTATCTTTGAAAACGTTTTAATTTTTAACAAAATAAATTAAGCATAGTGAAAAAAGCACTTCTACTCTTATCTGCCGTGGCCGCGCTATCCAATTCTGTACAGGCACAGAGTAAACTTAAATGTGGTACTGATGATGTTAATAATTGGATCAAACAATTAAATCCTAATGTAGAGGGTTATGAACAGCAGCTTAAAACAGCTATTGATGTGCAATTGAAAGGTATGGATTTTAGTAAATTCAAGGCTACAAGCACTTTTGATGACAATACTATTCTACATATTCCTGTAGTATTTCATATTGTACATGATTATGGTACTGAGAATGTTAGTGATGACTACATCTTGACGGCACTACAGGATATTAATGAAGTATACAGTAAGACAAATGCTTCAAGGCTAAATACTATCCCTACCTTTGCAGGCAATATTCCGGGTACGAATATTCCTTATATAGGAAATGCGCATATACAGTTTCATTTAGCACAAAAAGATCCTAACGGGAATCCTACAAAAGGTATTACCAGAAGACGCTCTTATCTTACAAGGTCTGCGGGCAATCAGGCAAAAGGAGACCAATGGTCCCCTGCATCCTACTTAAATATTTGGATAATCAGACAGTTTAATGCAAATCATAGTAATGCCGGTGCTTTTGCAATTAGCCCTGCATCGGCTAAAGATTATCCATACTATTAT
>CBFGYQ010000359.1:0-2553 GCA_965652995.1 uncultured bacterium | reverse complement strand
GAGCCAAGATGTACTCTCGAATAACCTACTGCACCGGCATATAAAAATGCAGGAGTTACTACGTACCATTTTTTATATTGTAAACTCACGCTCGTTGCTGTGGCAAATGCTAAAGATGTATGTCCTGATGGAAATGAGGGGCTTTTATCCCATTCGTAAGGCGTGTACTGTGGGTGTGTTATATAAGGTCTATCCCGATTGATAATATACTTTAACCCAAGTGTGAGGCTGGTAGCGATCGCCAATGCGCCTACTGTTTGTGCTGCATTCTCAATGCTTTTGTCGTCATGTTTGGCAAAGCTATAAATGAATTGCCCTAATGGAACCGCTAAAGCAATGGGGTAAGCGGAAATAGAAACACCATTCATTACACCATCCAAAGACGAGTTTCTTTGACCATGAATATTATCATAAATGTTGAGATCAAGATTTTGTGCAGTAAGCGGAAACGTAAAGCAAAGAAATAATACTACTAGTCTAATTCTCATGTTGTAATAGGTAAAGTTTTCTCCAACGGATGTAGCCAAAAATAGCCACAATAAATAAGAATACGGTGAGCATTGCGGTAAATGGAATGCCTTTGTGAATTTGCAACGGGATGGCGATCAGGTTAGAAATGTTCAACAAGATCCAGTTTTCAACTTTGTGTTTTGCTAGCAGCCACATACCCGCCCAAGCTGTTGATGATACGATTGCATCCCAAATAGGAACATCAGAATCCGTATGGTTTACCAATACATAATACAACAGAAAAAAGCCTATGACCACAATGCTAATTGTAACGATCCAATCTTTATTTCCGTTTACTGATATAGCTTTCGGGTTTTCGTTTCCGTTATTTTTATACCAAAGCCACCACCCATATATGCTCATAATGAAATAGTACAGATTCAAAAAACTCTCTGCGTACAATCCTGCATCTGCCATAATGTAGATAAATGTAGCCGTACTAATAATACCGGTAGGATATAGCAAAACATGATTTTTCCTTGCTAATAATACACTTACAACACTAAACAAAACAGCAAAATATTCAAGGAAAGAGGTTTGTTTTATTTGTGTAAAAAAATTGGTGATCAGGTCTTGCCATTGCATAAGCGGTAAAAATAGTAAACTCATTCTCGTAACTTAGGAGAAACGTATCTATATGCTAAGAAAAATATTCACCACGATCTGCATTTCTATATTGTTTTCCATTTTAAGTTTTGCGCAAACCAATGACTTTGCTATACGCGAAGTAGCAACAGATTTATATATTCCTTGGGAAATGACGAATGCGCCTGATGGAAGTATATGGTTTACACAAAGACATGGTTCTATATCAAGACTAGATCCTGTAACTGGGCAATTGAAACAATTACATCTAGAGCCAGAGGCAGTAACGCAGAACGAAGGTGGCATGCTCGGTTTAGCGTTGCATCCTAATTTCCCTACAACTCCAGATGTATATTGTACATATAATTATAATAGTGGTGTAAACTACAAGCAAAAACTGGTCATCTACACCTATAATAGCACGACAGATACTTTAGTTTTTAAGAGCAAAATCTATGATGACCTTACTTCAGCAGGTATTCATAATGGCAGCAGATTATTGATAAGTAATAATAAACTGTTTGTAACTACCGGGGATGCCGCTAATCAAAATCTGCCGCAAGATCAGAGTTCTTGGAATGGTAAAATATTACGTTTCAATTTAGACGGAAGCATACCAAGCGACAATCCTATTTCAGGTTCACCAATTTGGAGTTGGGGTCATCGCAACCCACAAGGCCTTACGATGGTGGGCAACAAACTTGTAAGCAGTGAGCATGGACCAAGCACAGACGATGAAATAAACATTATCGAAAAAGGAAGAAATTATGGATGGCCGGATGTTCATGGCTATTGTAATACCGCATCAGAAATTACCTTTTGCAATGCTAACAACGTTTACGAACCAGCAATAGCATGGACGCCTACATTGGCAGTTTGCGGTATTGATTATTACACAAATGGCTTATTCCCCCAATGGCAGAATAAAGTACTAATGACCACACTCAAAAATCAGGCTCTTTATGTATTAAGTTTTAATGCTAATCAAGATAGCGTTGTTTCACAAATAGATATTCCGGAAGTGGACTTTGGAAGATTACGTGATGTGCTAGCTGCAACAGATGGCAAAATTTACATAAGTACTAGCAACTCTGGGAGTGTAAGCAACAAAGTAGATAAGATATACGAGATATATGACCCAACGCCTACCTACAATCCAGAACATACAACTATTGTTTCAGGTTGGCTAGTGTTACCCAACCCCGTTACGGATATGATGGAAGTGATTGGAAACGATCGAAATCCAGCAAGAATGGTACTCCTTGACATAACAGGACGCACAGTACTCATTAAAAAATTAATGACTACGCGCACACTTGTTGATGTATCTATGCTCGCGAGTGGTGTATACATGATGTATATACTTGAAGATGGCAATACTCCTTATCTCATTAAAATCCAGAAATTGTAAATCATTTTTGTATTTTAAAGAACAAGCCATTATTTTTGCAGTCCTTT
>CBFGYQ010000358.1:0-2558 GCA_965652995.1 uncultured bacterium | reverse complement strand
ATTTTGCTCTGCATCAATACCGGTGAAAAGCAAAGTACACCCAGTCTGAAAGAGTTTTCAGATGATGATGAGCGTCGTCCGAAAGACACGCGTTTTGCATTTTACAACGATCAGTTTTTCTTCAAAACTACCGAGCAGATGTCGCAGGTTTTTCATGACTTGCCGGAAGCGATTGAGAATACACAATTGATTGTGGACAAGGTGAAACCCATGAAATTGGAACGGGAAATTTTGTTGCCGCACTTTAAAGTTCCACCTGAATTTAATGACGACCAAGACGCCTATTTGGAATATTTGACATGGAAAGGTGCGCACGAACGATATAAAGAAGGATTAACTCCAGAAGTGGAAGAACGCATCCGTTTTGAATTGTTTACCATCAAGACAATGGGGTTTGCAGGTTACTTTCTAATCGTGGCAGATTTCATTAATCATGGAAAAGATATTGGTGTGTTCGTAGGTCCGGGACGCGGTTCTGCAGCCGGTTCTGTGGTGGCATATTGCACCGGCATCACGAATATTGATCCTATAAAATACAATTTACTTTTCGAGCGTTTCCTCAATCCGGAGCGAAAAAGTATGCCGGATATTGATACCGATTTTGATGATACAGGTCGTCAAAAAGTGATTGATTATGTAGTGCAGAAATACGGTAAAAACCAAGTGGCGCATATCATCACGTATGGTACGATGGCTGCGAAGATGAGTATTAAAGATGTATCTCGCGTTTTAGACTTACCACTTCCCGAAGCGAATGCACTCGCAAAATTTGTTCCTGAGCGTCCGGGTATTTCTCTTAAAAGAATTTTACATGCTCCGCTGAAAGGTGAAAAAAGTCTAGAAGAAAAAGAAAATCTTGGCGCAGATGAACTCAACAATGTCAACATTCTTCGTGAGTTGTATAACGATGAAGATCAGCTCCAGTCAAGGGTTTTGCATGAAGCAGAAAAACTGGAAGGTTCGGTTCGTAACACAGGTATTCACGCGGCTGGCATCATCATCGCACCAAAAGACTTATCCGAACTCATCCCTGTTGCAGCGAATAAAGATGTAGAACTTCTCATCACACAATTTGAAGGAAACATCATCGAGAATGCAGGTGTGATTAAGATGGACTTTTTGGGATTGAAGACATTGACCATTCTCAAAGATGCACTCGAACTCATCAAAAGAAATTACAACAAAGACATTGACCTCGATAATATTCCACTGGATGATGTAGCGACTTATGAACTTTACCAACGTGGCGAAACCAACGGTACATTCCAGTTTGAAAGTCCGGGAATGCAGAAATATTTGCGTGAGCTGCAGCCCGATAAATTCGATGACCTGATAGCGATGAATGCCTTGTATCGCCCCGGTCCGCTGGAATATATTCCCAACTTCATCAAACGTAAACATGGACAGGAAGAAATCACTTACGACCTTCCAGAAATGCAAGAGTATCTTGAGGAAACTTATGGCATCACGGTGTATCAGGAGCAGGTGATGTTGCTATCGCAATCGCTAGCCGGTTTTAGCAAAGGTGATGCGGATGTGTTGCGGAAAGCGATGGGTAAAAAGCAGAAAGCAGTGCTGGATAAAATGAAAAGCCAGTTCGTGGAGGGTGCTTCTGCAAAAGGACATCCAGAAGATAAACTCAACAAAATCTGGACAGACTGGGAAGCCTTCGCACAATACGCTTTCAACAAATCGCACTCTACTTGCTATGCTTATGTGGCATATCAAACGGCGTATCTTAAAGCGCATTATCCGGCGGAGTTTATGGCTGCGGTTCTCAACAACCAAGGCAATATTGACAAGGTGAAGTTTTACATGGAAGAATGTCAGCGGATGGGTTTGCAGGTGTTGGGTCCTGATGTAAATGAAAGTTTGAAAGGCTTTTCGGTAGCGAAAGAAAACGTGGTACGCTTCGGACTAAATGCGATAAAAGGCGTAGGCGAAGCTGCTGTGGAAGACATCATTGCAGAGCGTGAAGAAAACGGAAACTACCTCACTGTTTTTGATTTTGTAAAAAGAATAAATCAACGGACGGTAAACAAACGAACTCTTGAAAACCTAGTGCTGGCAGGTGCTTTGGACGGTTTTAAAGAAATGCACCGTGCGCAATATTTTTATGTGCCACCTACAGAACCGATAAGTGGTATAGAACGTTTGGTGCGTTTTGGTAATCAATTTCAAGCAAGTAATTCACTAGCAGCTAACACACTTTTTGGAGAAACGGATATGCCGGATGTGAAGCCACCGATGATGCCCGATTGTGATACTTGGACGTTGCCGGAATTGCTAGATAGAGAAAAAGAAGTGGTAGGAATTTACCTCAGCGCGCATCCTCTCGACGGCTTTAAGTTTGAAATGGATAATTATGGTTTTTCCAACATTGCCGACCTCGAAAAACTAAAAAATAAAACCATTCGCATTGCAGGATTTGTAACAGACGCACAACAACTCACGACGAAAAAAGGTTCACGTTTTGGGAAGTTTGTGTTGAATGATTACTCTGGGAATACAGAAATAATGCTGTGGAATGACAACAATGTGAAATGGGGAAACTATGC
>CBFGYQ010000357.1:0-2563 GCA_965652995.1 uncultured bacterium | reverse complement strand
AATGATCCAACAAATGAAAAATGCTGCCTTGCGATCCTAAAATGGAAAGATCTTTGAGTGTGGTTTTATCGTTGTGCATCAGTTCCTGTCAAATAACAATCGTTTTCCTTTGTAAGACTCATGTATTTTACCATTTTCATAAACCACATTTCCATTTACAAAAGTTGTATGAATTTTTGCAGGAAATTCATGTCCTTCAAAAGGCGACCAGCCGCATTTGTACAAGATGTTTTCTTTGGAAATTTTTATTGAATTATTCATATCTACCAAAACCAAATCAGCAAAATATCCTTCTCTGATAAATCCTCTTTCTTTTATCAAAAAGCAGTCTGCAACAGCATGACTCATTTTTTCTACCACTTTTTCTAAACTGATTTTTCCATCCTTTACATATTGCAACATTAAGAGTAAAGAATGTTGTACCAATGGCACACCGGAAGGTGCTTGTTGATAAGGTTGTTGTTTTTCTTCCCAAGTATGCGGTGCATGATCGGTAGCAATAATATCCAATCTATCATCCAGCAATGCTTCCCAAAGAGCCATTTTGTTTTCAGGGGCTTTTATCGCAGGATTACATTTTATTAAGTTGCCGAATTGTGCATAATCATCTGCCGTAAAATGCAAATGATGCACGCATACTTCGTTCGTTATTTTCTTTTCTTTCAATGGCAGCATATTGGAAAATAATTGTAATTCCTCCGCCGTAGAAATATGAAGGATGTGCAACCTCGCACCGGTTTGTTTTGCTAATTGAACTGCAGAAAAAGAACTTTCGAAACAGGCTTCTACATCGCGTATCAAAGGATGGAAACTTGCATTATCCGCATCTTTATATTTTTCTTTATTTTCCGTAATGATGCGTTCAGATTCGCAATGTGTGGCAATTAACAGCTCCGTTTCTGAAAATATCTTATTGAGCGTTACGTAATTATCTACCAACATATTACCCGTACTCGAACCCATAAAAATCTTCACACCGGCTATTTCATTTTTCTTTTTATTCGATTTCAAAACCTCTTCTACATTATCATTGCTCACGCCCATAAAAAAAGAATAATTTGCAACAGAAGTATTTGCTCCAATGGTGTATTTCTCCTCCAACAATTCTTGCGTTAAAGCAGGAGGATTAGTGTTGGGCATTTCCATAAAACTAGTGATACCCCCGGCAACCGCAGCTCTCGATTCTGTCTCAATATTGGCTTTGTGTGTGAGTCCCGGTTCGCGGAAATGTACCTGATCGTCTATGGCTCCCGGCAATAAATGTAGTCCTTCAGCATCGACAACTTTCCAGCCGTTTTCAACAGAAATATTCGAAGCTATCTTTTCAATCTGTTCATTTTTTATAAGCAGGTCACTCACAAATTGCTTTCCTTCATTTACTATTGTTGTATTCTTGATGAGAGTAGTGTTCATAATTTCCATTTGCTAATACTATCTGCAAGATAGCCATGTGAGACCTTTTTATGAAAAAGCCAATTAGAAAACTATTTTTGCACCAACCTACACGTAGCTTCAAGTGCTTTTTTATGACCAGATCAATTCCTCTTCTAATAATTGCTTTTTTGTGGACTGTTGCTGCCACAGCACAAACAACTTATTTGCAGTTAAATAATGAAGATTATCCTCTGTTGGACAAGATGGAAGTGAAAAGTGGAGAATTGACCAATAAATACTTTACAACTGTAAAACCTGCACCACGAAGCGGCATTGTAGAATACATGCTGGAAAAACGTGAAGAAGCCATGCAGCTAAAGTTGTCAAAAATAGACCGTTACAATATAGACCATGCAATATCTGTAAGTGGAGAATGGACTCCGGATGAGGATGGAGCGATAGACAGTAAAAAGCCTTGGTTTAAAACTTTTTATAAAAAACAACCCGATTTTTTTCACGTAAATACAGATGATTTTTTTCTTGTCGTCAATCCTGTGATCTCAGCACAAGCCATTCGAGAAAGCAATTCACTACGTAGCGAAAATCATTTTATGAGCAGCAGAGGCGTGGAATTTCGTGGGTGGATAGCAAAAAAAGTAGGCTTCTATTCCTACTTCACCGATAATCAGGAGCAACCTGTGGATTTCGTGGATCAATACATCAAAAAAAATGATGCTGTACCCGGAGCAGATTTTTTCAGCACTCCAAGCAAAAGTCATTATGATTATATTCTAGCTCGCGGGTATATAGATTTTCAGGCTGTGAAAGACCACATCAATGTAACATTCGGATATGACAAGAATTTTTATGGAGATGGCATTAGAAGTTTGATGTTGAGTGATTTTGCTGCTAGTTCTCCCTTCCTTAGAATTAACACCAAAATATGGAAACTCAATTACCAAAATCTTTATGTAGAGCTTACCCCACAATACATTCGCGGAGCAGACAGAAGATTGCCAAGAAAATACGCTACCATTCATAGCCTTAGCATCAATGCTACCAAATGGCTCAACATTGGTTTATTCGAAAGCGTTATGTTTAGTAGAAGAGACCGATATGAATTTGGGTACATGATACCTATCATCCTGTATCGTTCTGTAGAGCGTGCGTTTGGCAGTCCTGACAATGT
>CBFGYQ010000356.1:0-2572 GCA_965652995.1 uncultured bacterium | reverse complement strand
TCAAGCTGTGCAAATTGCTTGGTTTGTGTTTCTGTAAAATCATCAAAGTATTTATTGATTATTTCCACTGTTGTTTGTTTTTGAAAAATATGTACGGACTGAGTGCAAAATTATATACTGCCCATCCAAAATCACAAACCGGCATCCATCGTAATAATTTTCTTTCGTTCATTTTTGTCGCAGTTGCTTCCCAAATAACCCAGTAAATACCGCAACGCATCATGAATAATAAAAAAATAAGTGCCCAATCGGAAAAGAACATTAAAACAAAAAATAACAACCAACCTAATCCGTGTGCTAGAGCATAAATGCCTAATAGTTGTTTGGTGATTTTTTTATAGTATTTACCTGTTGAGGCATGTCGTTGCTTTTGTAATAACCAATCTTGCCACGATCGTTTGGCTTCAGAATAAGTGAAAGCATTTTTTTGAGATACAATAGAAACATTTTTTCTTGTACCGCAAACCTGAACCAGCAAATCATCATCGCCCGACGGCAACTCATTCCAAATGCTTGATTGTTGTGCTTTCAATAGAGTTTGCTTTTTACACGCAATATTTCTACCAACGCCCATGTAGGGTATGCCTGCGGATGCATAACTGCTATATTGTAAGAATGTATGCAATGTTTCCCATCGAATGAATGTGTTCAAAAAACCAGGTTCTATTTTATATGCTCCATATCCGCAAACAATTTCTTTTCTGTGTTGTAAAGGTTCAGTCATTAACGATAACCATTTGTCTGACGAAGGCAAACAATCTGCATCTGTCATCAGTATGTTTTCATATTGAACTGCATCTACGGCTTTACTTAAGGCAAATTTTTTTCCTTTAAATGTTCGAGGTTCTGTAGGAGATATATTAATGTACTTTAAGTGAGTATGTTGATTTTGCAATTCGTGAAGGACATTTTCTGTATCGTCATCAGAAGCATCATTCACCACCAATACTTCATACAATGGTTTTTTTCCATCGTGATATTTTTGAGATAAAATTTCCGGTAAGTTCTTAATTAAATTGGGAGCTTCGTTTTTCGCACAAATAATTATAGAAACAGGAATTCTCACACCAGTTTTTTTGCCTGTCTTATTGATGGTGAAAATGCGAGTAAAAAAATAGAGCGCATACATAAACTGCGCTGCTATGCAGCCTACAAACAACCAAAACAGGACGCTTTGTATCACGCCGGTAAGATAGGGATGATTGAGGAGAAATATTATCTAAGACCTATACAATCCTATTTTCATCCTTACTTTGCAACCTGACTAAGTTATTAAATGCAGTTCCAATTACAACAAACCGATCCCAATTCTAAAGCGCGCGCAGGAATCATAACTACCGATCATGGCGAGATGCAAACTCCCATCTTTATGCCTGTGGGTACTGTAGGGAGTGTAAAAGCGGTAAATCAGCAACAGCTTACGGAGCAAGTAAAAGCACAGATCATTTTAGGGAATACCTATCATCTTTATTTGCGTCCCGGTACTGAAATATTGGAACAAGCGGGAGGGTTGCACAAGTTCATGAATTGGGATAAGCCCGTTCTTACAGATAGCGGCGGTTATCAGGTTTTTTCGCTGAGTAATAACCGTAAATTGAAGGAAGAGGGAGCGTTATTCCAATCGCATATTGATGGTTCGCGACACTTATTTTCTCCCGAGAATGTGATGGATATTCAACGAAGCATCGGTGCAGATATCGTTATGGCTTTTGATGAATGTCCACCTTATCCATCAGAATACGACTACGCCAAAAAATCTATGGAACTTACACACCGCTGGCTGGCACGCTGTATAAAACATTTTGACGAAACAGAACCTAAGTATGGTTATTCACAAGCACTATTTCCTATTGTGCAAGGAAGTACGTTTAAAGATCTGCGTAAAGCATCTTCCGAATTTGTAGCAAGTGTAGGTGCAGAAGGCAATGCAATTGGTGGGCTTTCTGTAGGTGAGCCGGAAGAGATGATGTACGAAATGTGTGCACTCTGCTGTGAGCATTTGCCCGACGACAAACCAAGATACCTGATGGGCGTTGGAACGCCTTGGAATATTTTAGAGAATATCAGCTTAGGTATTGATATGTTTGATTGCGTAATGCCTACACGCAACGGAAGAAATGGAATGCTCTTCACTTCGAAAGGAGTTATCAATATTAAAAACAAAAAATGGGCAACTGATTTTTCGATGATAGACGAAGAGTTGGATAATGGGATCAGTAATTACTATTCAAAAGCTTATTTACGTCATTTATTTATAGCCGGTGAATTTTTGGCATTGCAAATAGCGAGCATTCATAACCTTTCTTTTTATCTGCAGCTGGTTACAGACGCGAGAGCGCACATTCTACAAGGAGATTTTAATGGATGGAAAAAGGAGATGGTGGAGAGATTGAGAACAAGATTATAACATTTCGATTCATAAGGCAGCACACGCTGCAAGCGTGTGCTTTTTATTAGTACTTATTTCTTTGTGACACGCGCTACGAGCGTGCGCCAGCATGGGGTTGGTCTTCCAAAACCAACCACAGGAATAAATTAATCAACATCGTTCAAGCACTTAACAAGTTTCGAG
>CBFGYQ010000355.1:0-2573 GCA_965652995.1 uncultured bacterium | reverse complement strand
ACATGACCGGGAGTTGCGGATTCAAATTTTTCTTTTTGTCTTGTGTACGAATTATATAAATGCAGATCAGACATTAGCGTTTCTAAAAATAGACGGCAAAAATAAGGCTTCTGCAACTGTTTATTGGGAGTGATATGTGAAGATTTATTGTCCGGGCTGTCTGCTGCTATTAAGTTGTTACGGCGTTGGCACCGGTCATGGCAGTTGCTTGTATTGAGCTTTTCTTATGTAACGCATATCACTCGCGTCATTTCGACCAGCGGGAGAAATCTCCTTAATCGGAGCAGCGTTTCTCAGAAGATTTCTCACTTCGCTGAAAAAGCTCCGTTCGAAATGACGCGAGTGAACATGTTTACGTGAGATTGTCTCGCAAACAGAGAGTAATATTATGGCATTCTGTCTATCTGCCAACCATAAAAGGTAGTTGTTCCAATATTGTCTTTTCCAAGCATAGGTACATTAATTGACCTAATTATATATTCCTCTGGGTTGACATTTTTTTGAACTTTCATTGATATGTTCATGAAGACCTTAGCTATACTATCATTAATCGTAAAACCAACTATTTGATAACCTGGATAGCTAACGAACAGCAGTAAGTCCTTGTAATTGTCTATTTTACTTGGTAGCCTGTAATTTCCTTCTTCATCAGATATTGTTTCAGCAAATGCAACACCATTTCGTTTTAACTCTACAACAGCACCTAATATTGCCTGGTTATTTTTGTCAACAATTTTTCCCTGAAGAACTATTTCAACACTATTTAATACCATTTCATCTTTTTCAATCTCTAAAATCCTCTCATTAAATATTAAACATTCTTTACAGTTCGCTTGCATTTCAGGTAATTGAAAGAACATTAATCCTAAAACAAAAAACTTACATAATTTCAACATTGTATTGATTTGCGGGTTTTCATATTATTCAGCTTAACGAAAATACAGCTTTCTCTTCTTTGCTATTGTCATCGTTGCCTCACTTTTGCTTCGACAGATTTAGGCAAATTAAGTTGTTACGCAACTTTCCATGCTTCCAGTGCATCCGCGATCTTCCTATCATTACCCAATCTTGGTACTTTGTTTTGCCCACCCAATTTTCCGAGTGATTTCATGTACTCCTGAAAAGCATTTTTCTTCATAGGACGAATTTTCAAAGGTTGTAAAATGCTTCCTGTAATGAGGTCATCGTAGTAAATATTTTTTTTACGTAACACATTATCCACTTCCAATGAAAAAGCACTCAAGTCATCCGGCATTTTTTCAAACTCTACAAACCATTCATGATAAGGCAATCCATTGTCTGTTTTGATTTTTGGAGCAACGGTATATTCGGTAATGTGTGCACTGTATTTATCCGCAGCATGAAGAATTGCTTCGTCCACTTCTTCAACGATCACATGCTCGCCAAAGGCGGAGATGAAATGTTTGGTGCGACCCGTCACTACAAGTCGGTAAGGATTAGTGCTTACAAACCGAACCGTATCGCCGATGTTATAGCCCCAAAGTCCCGCGTTGCTGTTAATGATGAGCGCGTAGTTCACACCTGTCTCCACTTCAGCAAGTGAAAGTCGTGTAGGATTTTCATTGAAAATTTCTCCGGCAGGTACAAACTCAAAATAAATTCCCGAGTTAGTATTTAATAAAAGTCCTTCCACATTTTGGGAATCCTGAAATGCAAAAAAACCTTCTGAAGCGGGAAACGTTTCTATAGCATCTATCGTTTTTCCAATGCTATCAAACAGCTTGGCTTTGTACGGTTCGAAGTTGACACCACCGTGTACCAAAACTTGCAGATTAGGAAAGAGTTGTTTTATTTTTTTCCCCTTTCCTTTTTCCATCAGCCAATCGAAATACATCTGCACCCACGGTGGTATGCCGCTTATCAACGTCATATCTTCATTAAACGTTTCCTCTACGATCTTTCCTAGCTTAGTTTCCCAATCTTCTATGCAATTCGTTTCGTAAGAAGGCAGTTGATTCTTACGCAAGTAGCGAGGGATATAATGATTGACAATACCACTCAAACGACCTGTAGGAATTCCGCCAACACGTTCCAACTCAGGCGAACCGGAAAGGAATATCATGCGACCATCAGCAAAGGATGTGTTGCCGCTTTCCGCCATGTAGCAAAGCAATGCGTTGCGTGCAGTATTGATGTGGTTAGGAATAGAATCTTTGGTGATGGGAATATATTTTACACCGCTCGTGGTGCCCGATGTTTTTGCGAAATAGATGGGCTTTCCTTTCCACAGCACATTGTCTTTCCCATTTTTTATCTCTTCTATAAATGGCTTGAAGGCTTCATAATCTCTTACAGGAATAGCTTGCGAAAACTCTTTGTAATTTTTTGCATCTTTAATGTTGTGTTGCTTACCAAAAGATGTTTTTGCTCCCGTCTTCAATAATTGTTGTAAAATGCTTTCCTGGTCTTCTATTGCGGTCATCATTTCCTTGCGAATCTTTTTGCTGATGATGGCTGCATAAGGCTTGGCAAGAAAAGATTTTATCTTCATGAGGATGGTGGTAAAAGGATGAAGGCAATCCGACAAAAATACATTTTTTAGAGGTCAATGT
>CBFGYQ010000354.1:0-2574 GCA_965652995.1 uncultured bacterium | reverse complement strand
TTATGGTTACACGCCCTTCAATATTCTTCTTTTTAGCCTCTTCAGGATATTCTAAATTCTCAGAAATAAACTCAATAATATCTACTTGGAGTTCCGGCATTTTATGTACGTAGCTAAAAACAGAATCTTTTTTCATTACATATTCATCACTCTCTTTTCCATTTTGAGCAGTGCAACTTTGAAACCAAACAATGCTTGTCGTGAGAACCAGTATAAAGCAAGACATCAAAACCATACGCCATCTTTTGGCATTGTTATTCATTGATTTGTTGAGCATCATAATTCTACGTTTTATTGGGTGATTAATAAATGAATGTGTAAATGGCAGTTGGCACTTCGCCAGAAAATGATTGAGCAAAAGCGCCTGATACGAAGTTTTATCTGATTGCACGGCTGCATCTGCTTCAAATTCATGTACTTGTTTCAGTTCTTTTTTGATGACTTGAAGAAACGGATTGAACCAAAAGCATATCTGCAAAAGCATAAGCAACATATTATCTAAAGAATGTTTTAACGAAATATGTGCATATTCATGTGCTATGATGCGACTGTCAGTTGTAGCCTCCGGGAGAAAAATAAACTTGCCCCAACTACCGGGACCATAGCCAGTATTGATCAACAATGTATAATTATCAGTAGTTATTTTCTCTGATCTTCGGATGATGGTTCTAAGAACAATGTATCGGTAAACATTGTAACTGATAATACACATTGACACCAATGCATAAATTCCTACAAACCATAGTATCAGTGGTATTGTTTCGGTTTCAGTATTTCCCTCTCCTACAACAACTTCGGGAAGGGTAAAACTCAAATATTTTTCCATGAATTTGTTCTCTGTAAAAAACAAATCCATTCTTATATACGGCAACACAAAAGGAATGACAGCAGCTACCAACAGGAAAAATCTATTGAAGCTATGCATGGGTTTATTTCTCAAGAAAACAACATATAGCAACCACAGTAATCCTGCGTAAACTATCGTTTGAAATAAGTAATAGATCATACAAACAATTTTAGGAGGATGATTTTTTTATTTCTTTCAGAATAGATTCCAACTCTTCCAGATCAATATCTTTTTCTTTTACAAAAAAGGAAAGCATATTGGCAAACGACCCGTCAAAATACTTTCCTACAAATTGCCTCATAGAACCTTTGCTGTAGCTTTCTTTCGCCACCAATGGAAAATAGCGGTTTGACTTGCCGAAAGTTTCATGATCTACAAACCCTTTTTCTTCCAATATTTTGATGATAGTGCTTACGGTATTGTAATGCGGTTTGGGGTTTGGAAGCACATCAATGATTTCTTTTACAAATGCTTTCTCTAATGACCACAAGGCTTGCATGATCTGTTCTTCTGCTTTGGTAAGTGTCTTGAAATTTTTACTCATGTCGGTCTTCTTTATGTTTCGCTTTAGTAAATGTACTAAATTTTTAGTTTTAAAACTAATTTTTTAGTTGTTATTAATTATCAGTCTTTATTAAATATGGAAATATCGTTCAATTAACTATTTTCGCGTATCTAAAAAGAATAACAAAGAATTTTAAATAATCATGAAGCGTATTTCTGCATTTGCCATTGCTCTTATTTCTTCGGTTTGTTTTCTGATCTCATGTGGGAAAGATGACAACAAAACACATTGCCAGTTTATGGCTCCAGATTTTGTATTGGTAGACTATACAGAAAATGAACGTGATACGATCATTATCCGCAGATTTGAGAAAGATAACAGCTTCAGCACTATTGTTGATTCAACCATGTTGTCAAAAGGAGAGTTGAAATACACCGTTGTTGGTCAAGACTCTATCGTATTAACCAGCACCAAAGAAGGATTCAGAAAATTTCATGAAGAGCTTCATGCAAACGACTGGGAAATTTACATTCCGGCTACAGGTACATTGCGCCGTATTAGCGAAGTGAAAGGCATGTTCGAATCTAAAAGAGATAATGGTGAAGAATGTAGAAGCTTTGTGGAATCAATGAAATATGAAGGCTCTACGAGAATATACACTACATGGTTTGGTGATTCTTATAGATTCTTCGTTACCAATCCGTAATTCTTACCGGCGAAAGATCTTCTCCAAGTTGTAAGCCTTTAATTCCATCTCGTCCCATTCCTGTTCGGCATTGCTGTCATACGTGATGGCGCCACCCGTTTGATACGAGAGATAGTTCGTTTTGGCGTTGTAGAACAAGCTTCTAATAATCACATTGAAATCAAAGTTGGCATCGGGACTTATGTAACCGATAGAACCCGAAAACAATTCGCGTTTAGATGATTCGTATTGTTCTATCAACTCCATCACTTTCATCTTTGGAGCACCCGTCATACTGCCCATAGGAAATGAATAGCGAATAGCATCTGTGAAAGGAGTATCATCGTCCAAAACACCGGTGATTGTAGAGATCATTTGATGCACTTTGGGAAAGCTGTAAATACCAAACAATTCTTCCACCTCAATCGAACCTGTAACACAGCTCCTAGAAAGATCATTTCTTGTTAGGTCAACGATCATCACATTTTCTGCTCTGTCTTTTTTGCTGTTTTGGAGGTTGTTCTTTAAGCGTTCATC
>CBFGYQ010000353.1:0-2585 GCA_965652995.1 uncultured bacterium | reverse complement strand
ACCATTTGCCACATTCATGGGCAAGCGGGCCGATAAGTCTGCACAACGCCAACTAGCGAGAGCCAAGCCTTACATGCCCTTTGATGTGTTGATCGTACCAGGTGTCCCTTTTGAAAATGGGAAATGGGATAGGATCATGAAAGCCCGTGTGATATGGTCTTGGGTGATGTATAAAAACGGATTTGTGAAGAACATAATTTATTCCGGTAGTGCAGTTTACTCGCCTTATAAAGAGTCGATCATTATGGGGCTTTATGCAGAAAAATTAGGAATTCCTAAAGAGCATATTTTCTATGATACCAATGCACGACACAGCACTGAGAACGTTTATTACAGTTATCTTCTGGCAAAAGAAAAAGGCTTTAAAACCGTAGCTCTTGGCACCGATCCTTATTTTCAATCGCCTCTCTTGAAAAGTTTTACCAAAAGAAGATTTGCTACTTACATTCATCATTTGCCTTTTATCGTAGATACACTAAAGAAGTATGATAACATTGAACCTATGATAGATCCCGAATCGGCATTGGTTTCCGATTTTCAATCTATCATGCACGAAGAAAATTTTCGAACACGTTTTAGAGGAACGCTTGGAAAAGATATTGATTGGACGCAGTACGAAGAGGGTAGATTAGGACCATTGTAAAAAATAAAAATTACATCATGAAGCCAAAACAAATACTGCTGTTAATTGTTTCAGCAATGATTTTTGAAGGTTGTATTCTTCGTCCGCCGAGAAGACCCAGACCACCACGCCGACCAAGATTGCATGTAGAGATACCATCGATGCCACAACCGGTACAATCAGCAGTTGTTATCTCATAATGTACATTTTACCGTAGCCGTTTTTGAAGAATTTGTCAGCACCGCTACTTCTATGCTCTATGTCGTTGCCATTTAATGCAGTAACGATTCTGTAAAAGTAAACTCCATTTCCTAACATCTGCCCATATTGGTCTTTGCCATCCCATTTGTAATCGGTTATGTTTTTGCCAACGTGTATGTTACCAAGCTCTTGGCGGGTCACCTCACGAACAACTTTGCCGGTAACGGTAAGAATTTGAATTTTGAATTGTGTAGGTACTTGTGAGCCGGTCAATGTAAATACAAATGCTGTAGAAGTGGAGAATGGATTGGGGTAATTAAGGACGTTGGTGATAGTAGCTTTGTTAATTACTTCAAACGAAATTTTGTATTCGCTTCTTCCTGCAACATTCCCGGTTTTATCTTTCCCGTTTACGGTTAATTCATAAGTTCCATCTTCTGTGAACTTGGGTCGGTATTCTATGTAGGCTTCATTTTTATTTCCTTGCGCAGGAATGAATTTGCTGGTGCTTCCGTCAAATGGAATGGTACGGAACGTATTGACCTCATTGGGGTATCGCACTTTCAGAGTCAATAAAGAAGTGTCATCCAATTTTAAATATTTGTTCTCATCTTTCAATGCGATCTTGATAAACGGTTCAGCAGATACAATATCCTTGTCTAGAATGTGTACACCATCAAACGTTACATCTATAAAAGGATTTCTATTGTCAACTTGTATGTTGAAAGGCAAATATCCTAAGTTGTTAGGATGGTATTGTTCAGGTTGGTCGTTATCAGGATTAGCTTCTATAAAGAATACATTATTTCCCGGATAGCTTGATGGGTCAAACTGAATGGCAGCGTGCAACGTGTCATTTCCGGGAAGGGGTTTGTATCGAACAGATTGCAAAGTGTGAGTGGTATTATTAGCATCAATCACTTTATAGCTAACTAGCATGCTGTCCATCGGTAGTTCTGTAAGGTTTTCAACCGCTACAGAAAACTGCATCATTTGACCCGCTTGAAGACTGTCTTCAAAAACCAAATGTTCCGCAGGATTCAAAGCTGCTTCGGGAACAGGGCTGTATAATACCCTCCAAAAATCTAATTGTGGACTTGTTCTATTTGCCGAATCTAGACTATGCCATTTCAGTTGCAGGTTGGGGTATTGAGAAGCATCAATAAAATTCAATGATGTGTCTTTTGCATAGCCACTATAGAGTAAACTTGAAATGTTGTTTTTATCAATACCTGTGACATTCACGTGAGGTAGATCATTTTGAGAAAGTCCGTCTCTTGAAGATGTTTGCCATTTCAGAGTTTTCCATTCTTTAGCAGGGCCGATTACGGTGCTGTTCATCTCTCCTTCACTTATTGTAGCAGGGATGCTAAAGCGTCTTATCAAACTATCATCATATTCTTTCGCCACGACTTGAGTTAGAGGATAATTGTTATTTCCTTTCTTTCGGAAGAAAATAAATGGACGTGGTAAAGGTCCGTTGAAAGAATCAATAAGTGTAAAGCCCATATTGTACATAGTGTGGTATAGCGACTGCCCCGCACCATTTATAATTTCATCAGCTTTCCATTCGTCTACTAGTGCCGTATCATAATCTGTATCTACAATCTGGTTTTTAATCAAGACATAGTTGTTGTTTGGTACGCTGTCTATGAAATGTTTTGCATTATTTCTTCCTGTAATAGTGTTTACCGGAAACTCAAAACCTTTTGTATTATTTATTACGTTACAGCTATTATAAGAGCCCGATGCTCCGCCATTA
>CBFGYQ010000352.1:0-2587 GCA_965652995.1 uncultured bacterium | reverse complement strand
GAGTGGCAGACACAATTTGAAAAATTACAAAAGCAACCGGGTGTGTCATACAAATGGGGTGGTAATATGGAAAATCAATCGGAAGGTTTTGGTACGTTAGGTGTGGCATTGTTGGCTTCTATCTTGTTGGTATACTTGGTGATGGTGGTGTTGTACGATAGCTTTGTAACGCCGTTGGTGGTGTTGTTTTCCATTCCACTTTCTTTCATTGGTGCGTTGCTATTCTTGGCGTTGTTCAATCAATCTTTAAACATCTTTACCATCTTAGGTATTATCATGTTGATAGGTTTGGTGGCTAAGAATGCGATCATGTTGGTAGACTTTGCCAATCATCGAAAATCCGATGGTGCATCTACTTACGAAGCGTTGATAGCTGCTAACCACGCACGTTTTCGTCCGATCTTGATGACAACAATTGCGATGGTGATCGGTATGATTCCTATTGCAATTGCTACAGGTGATGGTGCGGATTTGAACAGAGGTTTGGCAATTGTAATTATCGGTGGACTGATCTCTTCGTTATTCTTGACCTTGATCATTGTTCCTGTGGTGTATGCTATTTTCGATGGATTGACGGCTCGTTTTGGCAAGAAGAAAAAAGTGGATTATGAAAAATTGATGAAAGACGAAAGGACAAAGCCTACAAAAGTCCTTCATGAAGAAAAAGAATTAGAAATGGTGTTTTGATGAACACGAAAAGGGCTGTCTCTTGCGAGAGTGAGAGCAGCTCTTTCTTAAGTGATGAATACCGAATGAAAAATAGAATTTGCTACATTTAGTTTTTTAAAACAGCACATGAAACAGTATTGCAGAAAGCCACGAATTCCCACTAAAATATTGATCCGCGAAAGCAGGAAGATGTTTTTTGGTTTGCTGTTCGGCGCAGTACTTATCAGTTCTTTACAGGATTTCGACCCGAAAACTCTATTGGTTAAATTCATAACGTTAAGTGCTCTATTCTTCATCATATTTGCCATCAACACATTTCTTATCAACTATTTTGACCGTTATAGAAAGGATGAAAATGAGCGTATTTGGAAGAAGATTTTTGCCTGTGGTTATTTCATAAGTTTTGCTGTTTTCGTGGCGCATCATGAGTTGGTTTTATATATGCATGATGCAGGGATTTTAGTGCAAGGGAATATAGAAGACATACGAGAGAAATTTGGTGGCTGGAAGTCGTTGGCGTTTATGATGTACGCGAATTTTGTGATTTACACGTTTGTTTTTCTTATTCAGAATTTTGTGTTGGTACAGTATGAAAAAAGTAGCATACAGGTGGAATTATTAGAACTAAAAAACTCCAATGCTGAAACCGTCAATCAATTGTTACAACAACAAATAAAACCTCATTTTTTGTTTAACGCATTGAACATTCTAAAATCGTTGATACGCCGCGAACCGAAATTGGCAGAGAAATATTTGTTGCGCTTATCTGATTTTTTGCGAGTTTCCATCACAGAAAATAAGACAGGTTTGGCAACGGTGAAAGATGAATTGAAAGTATGTTCTGACTATATGGAAATGCAGAAAATCAGGTTTGGAGAAGCATTGCAATATCAAGTGAACATAGACGATAGCAGCCCTGTCCTGAATGGTACACTCCCATTTTTCTCCATACAGCCTTTGTTGGAAAATGCAATTAAACACAATGAATTGACGGAAGATAACCCACTTAGCATTCGTATAGATGTAGAGGGAAATGAATTGTTGGTTTCAAATAATTTGCAACTTCAAAAAAGCAAGGAAGTGTCAACAGGTAATGGTCATCGCATTCTAAAAGAACGTTACAAAATTATTTCAGGTGACGAAGTGAAAATTGAAGAAACAGAAGATACCTTCACTATTCGACTAAAAATTTTGGATGTATGAATGTAGTTATTGTTGAAGACGAACGTATTACGGCAGAAGACTTGCGAGATATTATTTTGGAAATAAAACCGGATGCTAACATTGTAAAGATATTGAGTTCAGTGAAAGAAGCAGTTCGTTATTTCAAACAAAACGAAATGCCTGATTTGATCTTTAGCGATATTCAATTGGGTGATGGATTGAGTTTTGAAATTTATCAAGAAGTAGAGATCAACGTCCCTATTGTATTTTGTACGGCTTATGATGAATACGCGCTTACAGCTTTTAAAACAAACGGTATTCACTATGTGCTAAAACCATTTGATGAAAGCTCTATTGAGGAAGCAATAAAAAAATTTGAAACACTAAAATCTAGTTTCAGTTTAGAAACACCTTCCATCAACAAAATTTTGGAAGCGTTACAACAAAAACCGCAAGAGCGTCAGGGAACTATTTTAGTGCACCAGCAAGACAAAGTGATACCCATCAAACTCAATGATGTGGCGTTGTTTTTTATCAAGAATGAAGTGAGCCATCTTTATACTTTTCAGAACAAAACATATTACCTCAACAAAACCTTGGAGGAAATACAACAACTTGTAACAGAAGATTTTTACCGTGCTAACAGACAGATCATTCTAAACAGAAATGCGGTGAAGGATGTAAGCCAAACGCTGTCGCGCAAAGTATCCGTAAACCTCAACGTGCCTTTTGAAGAAGCTGTTTTGGTGAGTAA
>CBFGYQ010000351.1:0-2595 GCA_965652995.1 uncultured bacterium | reverse complement strand
TTGAGTGCAGAACCGTTTTGCTTGAACACCGCCCAGAACAAAATAACCGCTGCGAAGATGGCAAGCAATGCCGCTACAGGACCTTTTTCATCTTCGGTAGAACGATAATAAACATTCCAATAAAAATAAACGACCGGCACGCAAGCAAATACAAAAGCATCCGTACTATCAGAACCAATAAGATTACCCGGTATCAACCAACCTACAATACCTGCAATGATAGATGGCAATAAAATAAGTGTTACGATTTTACTCATCGGCATATCACCGGGAGCAACACCTTTTTTTATGTCGTATTCGATATAATGTTTCGTACCTGCAAGAAAAACCAGCACACCAATGAACATACCAACGCCCGCCGCAACAAATGCATAAGCCCATCCTAAAAGAATGTACAACGCCGCACCGAAAAAATTACAAATAAATGCACCGATGTTGATGCCCATATAAAAAATGTTGTAGCCTTCGTCCTTCCGATGAATGTATTCAGGTGTTGTATAAACATTCCCTAGAAGCGTAGAAATATTCGGTTTAAAAAATCCATTACCGATGATCACCAACGTCATAGCTGTGTACAAAGCAGCTTTGCTGTGGATGCCCATCATACAATAACCAACACCCATCAGTATACCACCGATGATGATCGATTTTCTATAACCCCAGTAACGATCTGCGATCAATCCACCCAAAAATGGTGTAAGAAAAACCAATGCAATGAACGTTCCATACAGATCCGCACTCTCTGCTTCAGTCATCGCAAAACCTTGTTTTACATCTTTTAAGTAAAGCGTAAAAATCCCGATCATCAAATAATAACCGAAACGCTCCCACATTTCACTGAGGAATAAAAAAGGCAATGCTTTAGGATGTTTTCTTGCAGTTGTTTCTTGCATGAGTACAATTTAGTTTTTCAAAATAGTATTTTTATTTGGCTTAATAGGGTGATTTCTTTTTACAACTCCATAAGTTGAGAAAGAGGTTGCGAGAACGATTATGTTGGGGAATTTGGAATTTGTGTTTTGAAATTTTATTGACTTAGCTTGGTAGCTACTGTTTAGCTTGAGTTGTCTGCCCGTCCGGTCATGCGGACGTCGCACTCTTGTACGTTCGTTTTTCTATTCAGCAAGGTTTCACACGACATTCACTAAGAATACTAAGATGCAAAAACTTCGTATCGTTGTATTCATCGTGTCATTTGTGTGAAACCACTCATATTCCGATTTCGCTCAAGGCGACACCAATTCAGATAACACTTTATCCATCTCATCCATTGTTTGCATGATGTTGTATTTCTCCATCACAGTCTCTTTCGCCGCTGCAATGATTTCTGTAATCTTTTTTTCATTATTAATAATACTGAAAAGCCGTTGTTTAAATTCTTCTACATCTTCCAATTCATGTAGCCAACCTAGTTTTCCATCTTCCAACAATGCTTTTGTTCCTTCTTTGTTTACACCAATCACCGGCTTTTCGCAATACATGGCTTCAAGCGTTACCAACCCATACGTTTCACCGTGTGAAGGCATCGCAAACACATCAATGGTTCTGTAAAACAATAGCACATTTTCCTGATAAGGCTTAAAATGAACTCGATCTTTTAAATCATTCTTTTCTACTAATGAGTAAAGATGTTGTAACCATTCACTTCCCTCATGCGCAGTAATATCTCCCATAATCAACAAGTGAATATTCTTGTTTTCTTCTTTCAAAGATGCCATTGCTTTTATAAGAAAATCTTGTCCTTTCTTCGGATCAATACGTCCCAACACACCAACAATAAAACCATCTTGAGGTAGTTGCAAAACACTTCTTGCCAGAGAAGTTGTGATAGTCGTATTTTCAAATTTTTCAAAATCAAGACCTACAGAAACTATGCGAATCTTATCATCCTTCACAGTGGTTTTTTCAAGTGTTTCTTGTCGCAGATATTCAAGAGGTGTTATCCAAAGATCAAGCATATTATACCTCATTCTATGGATAAAATCACGCTTCTTTACACCCACTTTCATGTGCTGCTGATAAACTAACTTTATCTTTCGTGAAGTAAAACGCTTGTAAGTTGCAAGTGGTTTAATGTCTTTGTTGTAAGGAGTAAACAGCAATTCATTATTCGCTTCTTTATTCCACTTTCTTATTACTGAAGAAGTGTTTTTATTCTTACCAAAGTCCTGAATGGTCTTTACAGGAACTATTTTTTCAGCTTCTCGGAACAGTCTGCTTTTTTCATTTAGCAACATACTTATTACCCAGCCTTTTTCTTGTAATGCTTTTGCTAACTGCAGCGTAAACATTTCCAAACCGCCGAAACCCGGCGATGTGCAAATAATTCCAATCTTTCTTGCTTGAGTCATCGATCCAAAAATAACCAAGATTGCCAGTCGATGATAATTGATAAAAGAAAAAACTCCTTGAAGTAATAAACTATCAAGGAGTTTCAAATTATCGGTGTAGTTCTGCCTGGATTCGAACCAAGACTAACTGAACCAAAATCAGTTGTGCTACCTTTACACCACAGAACTATCCGTAAACGGAGTGCAAATGTACATTCTCCTTTCAAATCCTCAAAATTTACCTCTGATATTTTTATGAGGCTAT